>DATHFW010000281.1:0-14658 GCA_035317945.1 Steroidobacteraceae bacterium
CCGACGATTACCCGACCAAGCCGTTCAGCCCGCGCGAGTTGTTGGCGCGTATCCGGACGGTGCTGCGGCGAACCAAAGGCGCGGCGTTGACGGAGGCGCGACAGGGCGACGTTCGCGCCTACCGCTTTGCCGAGTTCGAATTGAACCTGCGCACGCGGCGCCTTACCAAACACCCCGGAAAGCGGCTCGATCTGACCAACGGCGAATTCAATTTACTCGCCGCGTTACTGGCCGCGCCGCAACGCATCCTCACTCGGGATCAGCTGCTGGAAGCCAGCCGCGTGTACGACAACGAGGTTTACGACCGCTCCATCGACGTTCAGGTGCTGCGGCTGCGTCGTAAGATCGAGACCGACCCCTCACAACCGCAATTCATCCTCACGGAACGCGGCGTCGGCTATTCGTTCAGCGCACCGGTTGAAATTCTTCACTGACCTTTTGCAACCTCAAGGTTGCCGGCGTGAACTTGGCTTACCGAATCTGCGACCGGCGATCGCTCCGGCCGATAATTAGACATCAACGCTCTCACCATTGCGTTGGTGGCGGCTTTCATTTCGCAACCTTCGACAACAATACGCGCGCGTCGCGGGCATCGTAACGAGCCTCGAGTGGGGCGCTGTTCGCTTTGCTTAACACGGTCTCGATTGATTGCTCGAGACCGTGAAGGTTCACCTCGACTTGCGCCATGTCCGCAACCAGTGTGACGATGTTGATGCAGGATGCGACTAGCCGGCGAGCGGCGCGCAGTTCGTCATCCGATAATGGTTGCCCGTCGTCGGTGACTCCGTTGAAGAGTTCGTCGATCGCGTCTTCACAGTCGCTCAAATCGGTCACGATGTGGCGATACCGGCAATCAGACAAATTGCTCATGAACGTCTCCTTTCCGTCGCCATTGCTGGAACAAACATGTTCGGTGCAGCAATTGGCGCTAGCCTCAAGAAGTCATCGATTCGAGCAATCTTGCTTTTTCCCACCCTCCTGGGGAGTGATGCAATACGCACGACGGCGAGAGCGTCGTGGAATGGATGACCCAGGAATGGATATGGAGACGGAAGCCGGCGGGTAATCTTCGTAGAGGCTCAAGAGGGTAGGGCAAATCGGGTGGAAACCCGTCGAAAACTGCAAATCGGCGCCTTTAATGAGCCGTCGACAGCCGTCCCCGCGACGGAAGATCCAGTGATGTGTCGCTTTCGAGTGCTCGGAAAGCCTTTCTGCGAACCTGACGGTCACGCTTTGCAAATCTTTGCTCGCGCAAATGGCGGCGGGCGGTGACTTTGGAGCCGGTAAATATTATGGTGGGATGAGCGCGCATGGACGCGAGGTGCCTCATGAAGCTTATTCATTGCTGGTCCACGACTGCCGCAATTGCTGCGGCATTGTTATTAACTTCCTCTCGCCCGCTGGTGGCGGCCGAACTCACGGCCTCCGCAGGCGACGTCGAAAACCCGGATCTGTCCGATACCACCTTGCGCGATTTTCGTGTGAGTTTGCTTGGACTGTTCAACTCCGGCCGCTACGCTGACCTGGACTCGCTCGCCCAGCAGCTGCAACAACAGCGCAGTCGCTTCGAAGGCGGTGCCTGGCGCCTACATATTTTCTTCGGCACGTTGAGCTCGCCGGGTTCACCGACAGCGACAGATGCCGCCTGGAAGGCGCACATTGCCAGACTCGAACAATGGGCAGCGAGCAGCCCCGCCTCCCCGACTCCGCGGATAGCGCTGGCGCAAACCTACCTGCGTTTTGCCTGGAAGGCGCGCGGCCACGGATATGCAAACACCGTTACACCGGAGGCCTGGGAGCTGTTTCGGAGCCGCGTAGGTTCGGCCCGCTCGACGCTCGAGCAATCCGCTGCGCTCGCGGAAAGCTCTCCTCACTGGTATTTGGAAATGCAAGGCGTCGCCCTCGACCAGCAATGGGGCCGCGCGGCATTCGACGCGCTCGCCGAGCGCGCGCTTGCGCACGAGCCCGGCTATCACTATTTTGCGGTGGCGGAAGCGAATTATTTATTGCCGAAGTGGTACGGCAGGCCCGGCGATACCGAACGATACGCCGCTCAAGTCGCCGATCGAATCGGCGGCGACGAAGGCGACGCGGTGTATTTTCAGATCGCCGCCGTCATTAACTGCTGCAACAAGACCCAGGCTCCAGCCCTATCATGGCCGCGAGTGCAGCGCGGCTTCGCGGCGATCGAATCGCTATACAAATCGACAAATCACGAACGCAATGTCATGGCTTACCTGGCCCTGCGCAGTGACGACGCAGCCACAGCGCAGCAACTGTTTGCACGCATAGGAAACGACTGGAGTGAAGCGGTGTGGAAAACCAAGGCCGCCTTCGACGCCGGTCGCACGGGCAATACGGTCCGAAACAGCAGTCAAGGGAGCGGGAATGTCGTGACGATCATCCAAACGGTCGCCGGCGCCCCGCCTCACGAATGACAAACACTGGTGCGCGCCGGCACGGTTCGCCTACAACGCGAGACGTAAAGGCGAGGGTCGGTAGCTGACCCAAGACATGGGCCCAGGGGACCGCGCCGGTCCTGGGTGATGTGTGGCGGTCGTTGTGGCGGACTCTTTATGCGGACGGATCCAACCACCCGTCCTCTTGGATCGGCTTCCTGGGGACGCTCCTTCCGTTGCCGAGACTTGGGTAAAACTCTGGCAAACCCCGCCAAATTGACCAATTATGGCGCTCCCTATGGGATTACTCGGCCTTCGGCCTCGCCCCTTCGGGGCCGCCGTCGGCAAAGCCTCCGGCGTTCAAATCGCCCGGACGGTCGATTTGTCGAACACCCGCGCGTTGCGCGGGCGTTCTCATCCCATAGGGCGGATCAAAAGAAAAGGCTGATGATGCACCAGCCTTTTCCTTTGATATGGCGCTCCCTATGGGATTCGAACCCATGTACCGGCCTTGAGAGGGCCGTGTCCTAGGCCTCTAGACGAAGGGAGCGGACTGGCGGATCTTTGGGCCTTGGGACCCAAGAGGGCTGGTAGTATACGGGCCAATTTTTTGGACTCAAGCGGAACCCCCCTTTTTGAACTCATCGTCGACTCCATCCCCGCCGTTAGTGATTCCCCGATCGGAGCATTCCATATCGCGTGCGGCGATCTCGCCGAACGCCTTGAAGGTGCTGTATCGCCTCAAAGAAGCCGGCTATCAGGGCTTTTTGGTGGGCGGCGCGGTGCGCGATTTGCTGCTGGGGCTGCGCCCGAAAGACTTCGACGTGGCGACCAATGCGCTGCCCGAAGAGGTGCGACGCCTGTTCCGCAATTGCCGCCTGATCGGCCGGCGTTTTCGCCTGGCGCATGTGTTTTTCGGCAACGAGATTATCGAGGTGGCCACGTTCCGAGCGGCCGCCGCTCCAGAGCGAGAGGATGCGGAGGAGTCGGATGGTGACGCGGAGGCCGGCGGCGGGGCCGGCGCGGAGGGCGATGCTGAGGCCGCCTCGGACGGCGGCTCGGATTCGGCTGCAGACCAATCCGCCGCCGAATTCTCGCCGCCCAGCGATTCCGAGCATCGCGCATTCGACCTTCGAGGCCGAATTCTTCGCGACAATATCTACGGCACCATCGAAGAAGACGTTTGGCGGCGCGACTTCGCAGCGAATGGCCTGTACTACAACATCGAAGATTTCTCGATTTGGGATTTCGTCGACGGCGTGAGCGACATCAAGGCGCGCCGCCTGAAGCTGATCGGCGATCCGGAAACGCGTTATCGCGAAGATCCGGTGCGCATGCTGCGCGCCGTGAGGTTTGCGGCGAAGCTTGATTTCTCGATCGAGCCCAACACCGAGCAGCCGATCAAACGTCTGGCGTACATGCTGGACGGCGTGCCTGCGGCGCGGCTGTTCGATGAGGTCTTGAAACTATTTTTGTCGGGGTTCGGCCTGAAGGCGTATCGATTGCTGCAGCAATACGCTCTCTTCGAGCATCTGTTTCCCCAATCCGCTGCCGCCTTTGCGCTGCCGCCCTATGCCTATGCGGCTGAGATGCTCGAGCGCGGCCTTGCCAACACCGATGAGCGAATCGCAGCGGACAAGCCGGTGACGCCGACCTTCCTATTCGCGGTGTTGCTGTGGAGTGCGGTGCTGCGTGAACTCAACGAGCGGCAGGCCGGACCGACGCCGGATCTTGCGCAGCTGCTACAGGCCTGCGACACGGTGCTGCGCACGCAGCAGTCGCGCGTGGCGATACCGCGGCGCTTTGCCATTCCCATGCGCGAATTGCTGATGCTGCAGCCGAGATTCAATCGGCGCAGCGGCGTGAAAGCCTTGAGCATCTTGCAGCATCCGCGTTTTCGCGCAGCCTATGACTTTCTGTTGTTGCGCGCGCAAGTGGGAGTCGCAGATCCCGAACTTGCCAAGTGGTGGACCGACATTCAAGTGCTGCCGCAAGAGGAGCGGGTGGCGCTGGTGCAGGCACGTCCCGCCGAGCCTGCGGCGGCTGAAGGGACTGCTGCACCCGGCCGTCGACGCCGCCGCCGGCGACGCGGCGGAGCGGCGCGCAGTTAGTAATGACACTGCTCTGGCGCCCTGCGTATGTGGGGATCGGCAGCAATCTTCAATCTCCGCGCGACCGGGTCCTCGAAGCCATCGAACGCATGAGCACACTGGAGACGACGCGCGTCGTGCTGCGTTCGCAGCTGTATCTGACGCGGCCCATGGGGCCTAAGGAGCAGCCCGATTTCGTCAACGCCGCGGTCGGGTTAATCACCCAATTGGCAGCGCGGGAATTGCTTACTGAGTTGCTCGGGATAGAACGCAGCATGGGCCGCGATCGACAGGAGCGCTGGGGACCTCGCGTCATCGATCTGGATTTGTTGTGGATGGTTGATTCAGCCATCGACGAGCCGGGTTTAACAGTGCCGCACCCCGGAGTGTCGACACGCAACTTCGTCCTGTATCCTCTGGCGGACATTGCCCCGACGATCAAGATCCCAGGGAACGGCAAAGTGCTCGATCTCAAACGGGACGTGGGCGGCGACGGAATTTCTGTCTTAGGGTAAAAGAGTTTCAAATGCCAGCTGCAGCAGCGCATCGATTCATTGTCGTGGAGGGACCGATTGGCGTCGGCAAAACCAGTTTGGCGCGCCGCTTGAGCCAGTCCTTGGGCGGCCAGCTGGTGCTGGAGCAAGCCGACCAGAATCCCTTTCTCGAGCGCTTCTACAAGAATCCGCGCGCGGCCGCATTTCAGACGCAATTGTTCTTCCTGTTCCAGCGGGCGCGTCAATTGGAAGACGTTCGCCAAGAGGATTTGTTCGGCGCTGTGCGCGTGGCGGATTATCTTTTGGAGAAGGATCGGCTGTTTGCGCGGGTCACTCTGGACGACGCGGAATATGCGCTCTATGAACGCGTCTACGAGCGCGTGGTGGTGGATGCGCCCAAGCCGGACCTGGTCGTTTACTTGCAAGCACCGGTCGATGTTCTGGTGGATCGCATTCACAAGCGCGGCATCCGCTATGAGCAGCACATCGAACGGGCTTATTTAGAGAAGCTGACCCAGGCTTATGCGCGCTTTTTTCATAGCTATGATGCGTCGCCGCTGCTGATCGTGAACTCCGCGGCCATCGATCCGGTCAATAGCGAGAAGGACTACGCGCAACTGTTTACTGAAATCACCAAAGCTCGGCGTGGCCGGCATTTCTTCAATCCCGGGAGCAGCTTGCTGCCGGCGAGCTAGGCCGTTTGAGGGGCCGATCGGTCCTGCGCCAGTGGATCCTACGCCGGCGGGTGCTGCGCAGAGCGGTGCTGCTCGAGCGCCCAGTGCACATGCTCACGCACCACGCTGGACGGGTGCTCGGCTCGGGCTGTCAGCGCGGCGAGCACGGCGGGAGAGGTGGGCGCGTTGCCCAACGCAATGGCGATATTGCGCAGCCAACGCTCGTGGCCGATCCGCCGAATGGCGCTGCCTTCGGTTTTGTCCGAGAAATCCTGCGCGCTCCAGGCAAAAAGATCGACGAGCTGCGCCTGATCCAATCCATGCCGAACGGCGAAGTCGTTCTCTACCGTGGGGCGTGCGAATTTGTTCCAAGGGCAGACCAGCTGGCAGTCATCGCAGCCGTAGATGCGATTGCCGATGGCCTTACGAAATTCCACCGGGATGCTGCCGGCCAGCTCAATCGTGAGGTAGGAAATGCAGCGCCGTGCATCGAGACGATGGGGCGCGACAATGGCGCCGGTGGGACAGGCCGGCATGCAGGCGCTGCACGAGCCGCAGTGCGCGGTGCTCGGTTCGTCGGCTGGCAACTGCAGATCGAGATAAATTTCACCCAAGAAGAAATACGAGCCGGCGTTGCGATCGATCAAATTGGTGTGCTTTCCGATCCAACCCAGGCCGGCATTGCGCGCCAGCGCCTTCTCCAACACCGGCGCGCTGTCGGTGAAAACGCGATGACCGAAGGGGCCCACCGCGTCGTGAATCCGGTCGCAGAGCTTTTGCAGCCGCGAGCGCAGCACCTTGTGATAGTCGCGGCCAAGGGCATAGCGAGAAAGGTAAGCCAGGTTGCCGTCCGCCAACGTGGCGTCGGCATCGGCCGATGCTTCGGGCCAGTAATCCATGCGCACGCTGATGCAACTCACCGTTCCCGGTATCAGTTCCGCCGGCCGGCTGCGCTTTAAGCCATGGCGCGACATGTAGCCCATTTCGCCGTTGAATCCGGCGCGCAGCCAGTCGAGAAAAAAGGCTTCGTCGGCGGGCAGATCAATGGAGGCCACGCCAATTCCCGTAAATCCTAAGTCCGCGGCCCATGCCCTTAAAGAAGCCGACAGCGCGGCGGGGTCGAGGCGTGCGGCCGGGTCGAGGTGTGCGGCGGGTAGAGCGGGGGCAGTCATAAGCATCCGTATAATAAACCCCATGCCAACGGCTTCCTTAGGATTGAACCTGCCCGACAGTGCCGTCACTGAATCTCTCGGCGCGGCGCTCGCCCGTGCCTTCACGGGCGCGAGTGTGGGAGCGAGGGGCGCGGTCCTTTACCTGCGCGGCGAATTGGGCAGCGGCAAGACCACCTGCGCGCGCAGCCTGCTGCACGCACTGGGTGTGACCGCGACCGTGCGCAGCCCGACCTACACCCTGGTCGACACCTACAGCGCCGGTGACTTAAATTGTGTGCATGTGGATTTGTATCGGATTCGCTCCACGGCCGAAGTGGAGGAGCTGGGACTGCGCGATCTGACGGGCCCTGGCTATCTCATGCTGGTCGAGTGGCCGGAGAAGGGCGGGGACGCCGTTCCCCATGCCGATGTCGATTTGCAGCTTCAGTACGCCGGTGAATCGCGGGTGGCGTCCTTAAGCGCGGCGAGCGCGGTAGGCGATGCGTGGCTGGCGAAGCTAGTACTCGACACTAGCTTAGTGCCCTATGTCTCTAATTTAACTTGAAAAAGAATCCATTTCAGCGTTAACTTCACGGTATGAAGGGTCTGCTGCCGCACTGTTGCTTAGGGTTGTTGCTTGCCACCGTGCTCTTGCAGCCTGCCTTTGCCGTCGATGTGCGCGATGTGCGGGTGTGGGCAGGACCTGACAACACACGGGTGGTGGTGGACCTGTCCGGCAGCACGCAACACAGTTTGAGTGTGCTCCACAATCCGGAGCGGGTGGTTTTGGACGTGCCGGGCGCTCGACTGCGCAAGGGCGTGCGCAGCTCGCCGGCCGGCGCCGGCGCGGTCAAGCAGGTGCGTATGTCGCGCAGTTCGTCGGGGAATCTTCGGGTCGTGCTCGATCTGGCGCGCCCAACCCAAGCCAAAAGCTTTCTGACCAGGCCCAATGCGCACTACGGATACCGTTTGGTTATCGATTTGGGTGGCGTTGCTCCTGCCCGCGCCGACAAGCCGATCAAGGCGAAGCACGCGCCGGCGGATGCACGCGATCTCATCATTGCCATCGATGCCGGTCACGGCGGCGAGGATCCGGGCGCGATCGGCAAGAACGGCACGCGCGAGAAGGACGTCGTCCTAGGCGTTGCGCGCGAGCTTGCGGGCAGGATCAATGCGGAGCCTGGTATGAGGGCCATGCTCACGCGCAACGGCGACTACTTCGTGCCGCTGCGCGATCGGATGCGCCGCGCGCGGGCGCAGCAAGCGGATCTGTTCGTCTCCATTCATGCGGATTCGATTCGCGACCGCAGCATCGACGGCTCCTCGGTGTACATCCTGTCGCAGCGGGGCGCGACCGACGAGGCATCACGATGGCTGGCTGAGCGGGAAAATGCCTCGGACCTGATCGGCGGTGTCTCCTTGGATGACAAGGACGATGTGCTTGCCTCGGTGCTGCTCGACCTGTCGCAATCGGCTTCACTGAATGCCAGCCAAACGGCGGCTGAGCGGGTACTGCTTTCACTGACTCGGGCCGGCGAGGTTCGCAAGCACGAGGTGCAGCAAGCGCGATTCATGGTATTGAAATCGCCCGACATTCCCTCGATGCTGGTTGAAACGGCCTACATTTCGAACCCGCAAGAAGAGATGCGGCTGCGCACGGCGGCGCAGCAGGCGAGGCTCGCCGCCGCGATTCATCACGGCGTGCACGATTATTTTTATGCCAATCCGCCGATGGGCACGCGCATCGCGCAACTCGCTGCCGGAAGTTCTGCACGACCTGTGCTCGCCACTGCAGCCGGCGCGGGCGGCACGGGAGAATAACCGAGGGCTTCGCTGCGCGATGGATCGCGCGCCCTCAAATCCTTCGCTTGTGCGAAAATGTGCGGCTCGAGGTCGCCATTGCCCATCCAACTCCTGTCCGACTCCCTCATCAGTCAAATCGCTGCCGGCGAGGTCATCGAGCGCCCGGCATCCGTGGTCAAAGAGCTGGTGGAGAATGCGCTCGACGCGGGCGCCAAGCGAATTGAGGTCGAACTAGAGCGCGGCGGCTGCGGATCGATTCGCGTGCGAGACGACGGCAGCGGCATCGATGCGGGCGAAATCGCCTTGGCGTTGGCCCGGCACGCCACCAGCAAGATTGCCTCGCTTGACGACCTGGAGCATGTGTCGACCTTGGGATTTCGCGGCGAGGCCTTGCCCAGCATCGCCTCGGTCTCCCGCTTGTCGCTGGTATCGCGCTCAGGCCAGGGATCTCACGCCTGGGGCATCGAAGCGCGCGACGGCGAGGTCAGCGCGCCGGCGCCTGCCTCACACAGCTTGGGGACCACGGTCGAGGTGCGGGATCTGTTTTTCAATGTGCCGGCGCGGCGCAAATTCCTGCGCACCGAGAACACCGAGTATCAGCATATCGTGCGCATGCTGGAGCGCTTGGCGCTGTCGCGCTTCGACGTGGCCTTTACGCTCGTGCACAACGGCAAGAACATCTGGACGCTGCCGGCGGCGACGAGCGATCCGCAGCGGCTGGGGCGCGTCGCCCAAGTTTGCGGCGACGAGTTCGCCGCCCACGTCATTGAGCTGCGTCATGAGACGGAATCTTTGGTGCTGTCAGGATGGCTGGCGCTGCCGACCTTTTCGCGCAGCCAGCCGGATCTGCAATTCACCTTTTTGAATGGGCGCTTCGTGCGCGACAAGGTGTTGATCGGAGCGGTGCGCCTGGCCTACCGTGACGTGTTGTTTCATGGCCGGTTCTGCGCGTACTTGCTGTATGTGAACATGGATCCGAGCCTGGTCGACGTCAATGCGCATCCGCAAAAACTCGAGGTGCGATTTCGCGATTCGCGCCGCGTCCATGACTTTGTGTTCAAGACCTTGGAGAAGGTGCTCGCCGGTACGAGGCCCTCGTCGGAATCTGCCGGCAGCGCTCCGGCGGATTGGCTCACCGGCGCGTCGCGCTTCGCCGGCGCGGGAAGTCCCGCGCAAGCGCGCTTCACCCTGCCGGAAGCGCCGCAACGCGCATCTGCGGATGCCTATCGCAGCTATTTGAGTCCCGCGAGCACGGAGGTGCGCGAGCAGTGGCCGCGCCCGGATGCCGTCAACGGCAGCGCGTCGGCAGGCAGCGCATCGGACGCGGCAGTTGCGCCATTGGGCTATGCCATCGCGCAGCTGCACGGCGTCTACATCTTGGCGCAGTCCGCCGAGGGCATGGTGCTGGTGGACATGCACGCGGCGCACGAGCGAGTCATGTACGAGGGCATGAAGAAATTATTGGCGGGGGAGACCGCGCAACAGCAACTCCTGATGCCGGAGATACTCAACGTGACGCCGGCGCAGGCGGATGCGGCGGAAGGCCACGTGCAGGAATTCGCGGCGCTGGGATTCGGCGTGACGCGTTTAGGGCCGGATCAATTGGCCTTGCGCGCGATCCCGACGCTGCTGGCCGGACGGGATCCTGCGGGCATCGTGCGCGACGTGCTGTCGGATTTGCTGGAGGCGGGTCACTCGCGGCGCGTCGAGGAGTCGATCAACCACCTGCTCGCCACCATGGCCTGTCACGCGGCCGTACGCGCGCAACGAACGCTGAGTTTGCCGGAAATGAATGCGCTGCTGCGCGAGATGGAAGGCACCGAGCGCGCCGATCAATGCAATCACGGGCGCCCCACCTGGGTGCGTTTATCCATGAGCGAGCTGGATCGACTGTTTCTGCGCGGGCGCTGATGAAGGCGCCGATACGCCGCTCGGCGGTGTTGCTGATGGGTCCCACCGGTTCCGGCAAATCGGATCTGGCAGTTCAACTGGCTGAAAAATTGCCCTTGGAAATCATCAGCGTCGATTCGGCGCTGGTGTATCGCGGCATGGACATCGGCACAGCCAAGCCGACGTTGGCGACCCGCGCTCGCATCCCGCATCACCTCATTGATACTCGCGATCCCAAGATGGGTTACTCGGTGGGTGAGTTCCTGCTGGACGCGCAGCGGGCGATGCAGGACATCTGGTCGCGGGGACGCCAGCCGCTGCTGGTGGGCGGAACCATGATGTACTTCCATGCGTTGACGACCGGGATCGCAGATCTGCCCGAGGCAGATTCCGCGGTGCGCGCGCACATTGACGCCAGCGCGGCAGAATCGGGCTGGGCCGCTGTACATCAACAACTTGCCGAGGTTGACCCGCAGGCCGCGGCGCGCATCCACGTCAACGATCCGCAGCGCATCCAACGGGCGCTGGAGGTTCACCGCCTCACCGGCCAGACCATCAGCGAACTGCAACAGCACCGCGTGTCGGCGTTTGCCGACGTCAAAGTCATAGAATTTGCTCTTGCGCCCCTTGAACGCGGCGAGTTACACACCAAGATCGAAAAGCGATTTAAAGCAATGCTCGAAGCCGGTTTCGTCGAGGAAGTCAGGAGCCTGTACGAAAGAGGCGATTTGAGCGCGGAACATCCTTCCATGCGTGCGGTCGGATATCGGCAACTATGGCGATATTTGGCCGGACTCAGCGCGTTGAATGAGGCCACAGAACAAGCGATTGCGGCGACGCGACAACTCGCGAAGCGGCAACTCACTTGGCTTCGTCGGCGCGCCGATGCGCAGTGGATGGATTCCATGCGTTCGGACGTTGCACGTACGATTTTTGATGCACTGTCCGAAGGCGGATTTGCATAGCGGCCTTCCGTACAACGTGGGCCATTGCGCTGTGCTAGCATTAATCGGGTATGTGCCTCGTGCCGCATGGAAGTGATACGGCAGTACAATTGACTAAAAACAAGGAGCTTTACCCATGGCCCGTGGCCAGTCTCTGCAGGATCCATTTTTGAATGCCCTGCGCAAAGAAAGAGTGCCGGTTTCCATCTATCTTGTGAACGGCATCAAACTACAAGGACAGATCGATTCATTCGACCAGTTCGTCGTGTTGCTGAGAAATAGCGTAAGCCAGATGGTGTACAAACATGCCATCTCCACTGTCGTGCCCGCACGCAATGTGCGATTGCCGACGGGCGAGGACGGCGAAGTGACGGAACCGGCTATCGTCGAATGAGTGGGTGGCGCTCTGCAATTATTTGAACGCCCGGGGGGCGGTGAGCGCGCCGTTCTGGTCGGCGTCGGGATCGGGCATCCTGTCGATCCGAACGACATGGCGGAATTCTCCGCACTGGCCGCCTCCGCGGGTACGACCGTGGTGGGCACGGTGCTCAGCACGCGCGCGCGCCCCGACCCCAAGTACTTCGTGGGATCGGGAAAGGCTGAGGAGATTCATGCCTTCGCCGAAGCGAACAAAGCCGACTTGGTGCTGGTCGATCAGACCCTGACGCCCAGCCAAGAGCGCAATCTCGAAAAGCTCACCGGTCGTCGAGTATTGGATCGTAATGGATTGATTTTAGATATTTTTGCCCAGCGTGCCCGGAGCTTTGAGGGCAAGCTGCAGGTCGAGCTCGCCCAGCTATCGCACCTGGCGACGCGCTTGGTGCGGGGCTGGACCCACCTTGAGAGACAGAAGGGCGGCATCGGACTGAGAGGCCCGGGCGAGACGCAGTTGGAGACCGATCGACGCCTGATCGCGAAGCGCATCCGCACCTTGCGATCGCGATTGGAAAAGCTCGATCGGCAACGCGACACCGGCCGCCATGTGCGGCGCGAAGTGCCGGTGCCGACGGTGGCGTTGGTCGGATACACGAATGCCGGCAAGTCGACGCTGTTCAATGCATTGACCGGGTCGGACACCTATGTGGCCGACAAGCTGTTCGCAACGCTCGACCCGACGGTGCGGCGGGTGAAGCTGGAGGGTGTGGGCGAAGTCGTTCTCGCGGACACGGTGGGATTCGTGCGCGCCCTGCCTCACGAATTGGTCGCCGCGTTTCGCTCGACGCTGCAGGAAGCGCGCGACGCCGACTTGTTGCTTCACGTCGTGGATGCGAGCGATCCGAAGCGCAATGAGCGCATCGAGCAAGTGCGCGAGGTGTTGCGCGGCATCGGCGCAGGCGAGATCCGCGAATTGCTGGTGTTCAACAAGATCGACCTGAGCAACGATCTGCCGCACACCATCGACGGCCCCGACGCTGTCGCCACGCAGGCCTGGGTCTCCGCCGCCGGCGGTGACGGCCTAGGACTCTTGCGCGAAGCGATGGCCCATGCCGTTCGTCCCAATCAGGTGCGCCGCACATTCCATCTGCAGTTGCAGGCCGCCGCCGTCAGATCCGAGCTGTACAAACGCAATGCGGTGCGCGGCGAGCGGCAGTGCGAGGACGGCAGTTGGGATATGGAAGTCGAACTTGATCTCACCGAGGTTGACAAACTCGCGGGCGCCAAGGGCGTCAACTTGGTGCAACCGCCCCGGACCCGTGTCCAGCGCGTCGCTTAAGCTCTCTAGGTAAGGCGGTGGCCCGCCTGTTAGAATGCCTGGTTGTTCATGACTCGATACCTCGCAACTCATCATTAGGCATAACGCATGGCTTGGAACGAACCTGGCGGGGAGAAACGCAATCCCTGGAATCGGCCGCAGCAAGCGCAGAACGATCTGGACGATGTGCTGCGAAATTTTCAGCGCCGCCTAAGTGCGCTGTTTGGCCGCGGCGGCGGCGGCGGCTTGGGCGGTGGACAGAATTCCCCGGGCTTTGGCCGGGGCGTCGGCAGTATTTTGGTGCTGATCGTCGCGGTGTGGATCGGCAGCGGCGTGTACCGGGTCGACGCGCAGGAGCGCGCGGTGATCTTGCGCTTCGGCAAGTACATGCAGACCACAGGTCCGGGATATAACTGGCATCTGCCCTGGCCGATCGAAAGTAAGCGCGTCGTCAACGTCTCGCAGCAATTCAGCGTGACCGACGATGCCAGAATGCTGACCGCCGACACCAATCTGGTCGAAGTCAAATCAGCGGTGCAGTACACCAAGCCTGACCCGCGCAAATACTTGTTCCAGGTCAACAATGTCGAAGAGACCTTGGTGCAGGTGAGTGAGAGCGCCATGCGCGAGGCGGTGGGGCAGGCCCCTTTGGATAAGGCGCTGGCTTTCGATCCATCGATCACGGACCGCGCAAAGGTGCTCCTGCAGCGCACCCTCGATAACTACGACATGGGCGTCTATATCATCAGCGTGAAATTGGGCGACGTCATCGTTCCCGAGCCGGTGCAGGATGCGCAACGCGACGCCATCAAGGCTGACAAGGACCGGCAGCGTTATCAACAGGACGCGGAAACCTATCGCAACGACGTGGTGCCGCGGGCGCGTGGCCAGGCGGCCAAGAATCTGTTGGACGCCGAAGCGTACCGCCTGCAAGTGCTGGCCTTGGCGCAGGGCGAAACTTCCCGATTCGATCAGGTCTTGAACCAGTACGAACACGCGCCCGCCGTCACGCGCGAGCGCATGTATCTGGAGACCATGGAGAATGTGTACCGGAACTCACGCAAGGTGATTGTCGACGCCAAGGGCGGCAACAGCATGTTTTACCTGCCGCTGGAGAAGCTGATCTCGGGGGGGCCGCAGTCGGTGAACAATCCCAACGACACGATGACGGTGGCGCCGGCGCGATTGCCGGAGATTCAGGTGACGCCGGTCGAAGACCCCGCGCGGGCGCGAGGGGTGCGCTGATGCAAAACCGACTTCTCTATATCTTGCTGGCTGTGGTGGCCGTGATTTTGATCGTGCGCGCGAGCGTATTCACGGTCGCCGAGGGCCAGCTTGCCATCAAATCGATCGGCGGCGAGATCGTCGATTCCAACTACAAGCCCGGCCTGCACTTTCGCATTCCCTTGGTCAACGAAGTCAGCCGCTACGATGCGAAAATTTTGACGCAAATGTATCCGGCGGAACACTTCCTGACCCGCGAGCAGGAACAGCTCAATGTGGACTTTTACGTCAAGTGG
>DATHFW010000282.1:0-19137 GCA_035317945.1 Steroidobacteraceae bacterium
GCGCAGCATGATCACGGATCTGATTGCATTCTTGGAAAAGCGCGTCGGCGAATTTTCGCGGGCAAACCGCAGCTATCTGACGATCGCAATCGGTTGCACCGGCGGCCAGCATCGTTCGGTGTACATTGCCGAACAGCTCGCCGAACATTTCCGCAAGGCTCACCCTCACGTGCTCACCCGGCACGCTTCGCTGCAGAAAAACTAGGGGCCGGTTTCCTGGTGCCCAGTTCCCTAGCTCCCCGCGCGAAACTGGCGGGCGTGCTCCAGCTGCAGGAACTCGCGTATTTCCGTGGCGCGTGCCTTGGTGTCTTGGTAGCCTAATTCGATCAATTCCCGGGTGAAGCCGCGCTCGAACAACAGGTAGCTGAGCAGCAGCGAGTTGGCTGAATTGTGGGCGCCGAGGGCGCGCAGCAGCGTGCGCAACGCCCGCGGCAGCTCCTTGAGGTGCCGGCGCGCAATTGCGTTGACATCCTGCGAGGGCGTGAGCACCAGCGTCTCAATCGGCCGCATCCCGGCACTTTCGTTATAGCGGTTGATGCGTTCCAGATTGGCATTCAAGGTATCCATGAACAGGGAATCCAGCATGAAGCCGAACATTTGGCTGAACGTCGGTTCGATCGCGGGCCGCGGCGGCGGCGCACCCGTGGGCGCAGGATCGTTGACGCCGATGATCACGAGCCGCGTGGCGCCGAGCAGTATCGCCGGACTCAACGGCGATGTTTGGCGCATGGCGCCGTCGCCATAGTAGGCATCGTTCAGCAGCACCGGACGGAACAGGAAGGGAATCGCGAGACTGGCCATCAAGTGATCGACGGTCAGGGTGGCCCGCACTCCCTTGCGGTACACCCGGTGCCAGGGCTCCGCCGAAGGTTCCGCGGCGAAAAAAGTCACCGAGTCGGCATCGGCATAGCACGTCGCGCTGATGCCGATGGCGTGCAAGTGCGTCTTGTACAAGCTGCGCGGAATGCCGTCGAAGTCCAAATGCGTGCGCAGCAATTCCCACAGGGGCGAATTGTCGAACAGCGCATGCGGCGGCTGCACCAGCCAGCCGCCGGTGAGAAAGGCCAGGAACCAGTGCATGCCGGATTTCAGCATGCTCGCCGCGTCTGCCTTGAATACGTGGTGCACCCGAAAATCCCGCCACACCCGCTCGATGGCGTAGATCGCACGGCGGAAATGCGCCGCATCCGAAGCAAGCGCAATGGCGCTGACCGCGCCCGCGGAAGTGCCGGTAATGATCGGGAACGGACAGGCCGAGCCGCGCCGGAGCAGATCGGCGATGCCTCTGAGCACGCCCACTTGGTAGGCCGACCGGGCGCCGCCGCCCGTCAATACCAAGCCGAGCTTCGGTGGCACGGTTTGCATCACTTATGTCAACGCATCGATCGTTTGATCCAGCCCCGCCAGGGTCAACGGATACATGCGCCCTTCGAGCATGTCGCGCGTCATGTCGATCGAGGCGGTCTGGCGCCATCGCGATTGCGGTTGCGGATTGATCCAGGCGAATTTCGGATACTGCTTCATCAGCCGCCCGAGCCATACGCTTCCAGGCTCGGGATTCCAATGTTCGACGCTGCCGCCGGCGTGGGTGATTTCATACGGGCTCATGGTCGCGTCGCCCACCAAAATCAGCTTGTAGTCCGGCCCGTAGGTGCGGATGATTTCGGTGGTTCCGACATGCTCGTTGAAGCGCCGGCGGTTGTCCTTCCACAACGCCTCGTAGACGAAGTTATGAAAGTAATAGTGCTCGAGATGCTTGAACTCGCTGCGCACGGCGGAGAATAGTTCCTCGCAAGTCTTGACGTGATCGTCCATCGATCCGCCGATATCGAGCAGCAGCAGAACCTTGATGACGTTCTTTCGTTCGGCCTGCATCTTGATATCGAGCCATCCGCCCGAGCGTGCGGTGGCATCGATGGTATCGGCCAGAGCCAGTTCTTCGGGCACACCGCGCCGCGCAAATCTGCGCAATCGGCGCAGCGCAATCTTGATGTTGCGGGTGCCCAATTCCACCTTGTCGTCGAGATTCGCGAATTCGCGCTTGTCCCAGACCTTCACCGCGCTGCGATTGCGTCCGCCCTCCTGGCCGATGCGCACACCCTCGGGATTGAAGCCGTAGGCGCCGTACGGCGAGGTGCCCGCCGTCCCGATCCACTTGCTGCCGCCCTGGTGCCGTTCCTTCTGCTCTTCGAGACGCTTCTTCAAGGTCTCCATCAATTTGTCCCAGCCGCCCATGGCCTCGATCTCGGCCTTCTCCTCGTCGGTGAAATCGCGCACCGACAGCTTTTCCAGCCAATCGACGGGGAGCTGGCGCTCCAGCATCGCGAAGGCGTCCTCGACGCCCTTGAAGTGCGCGGCGAACGCCCGATCGTAGCGATCGTAGAACTTCTCGTCCTTCACCAGACAGGTTCGCGCCAGGTAGTAAAATCGCTCGGCGCTCAAGTCCCCCAAACCGGCTTTGAGGGCTTCGAGCAAGGTCAACAATTCGGTGATCGAGACCGGCACCCCGGTCTTGCGCAGCAGAAAAAAGAACTTAACGAGCATTCCGGCGGTTTAGGAAAACGAGTTGCTCGAACAGGTGCACGTCCTGCTCGTTTTTGAGCAGCGCGCCGTACAGCGGCGGGATCAGCTTCTTGGCGTCGTCGCTGCGCAGAACCTCGGGGGGTATCTCCTCGGTCACCAATAACTTGATCCAGTCGAGCAATTCGGAAGTGGTCGGTTTCTTCTTGAGGCCCGGCGTCTCGCGGATCTTGAAGAACGTCGTCAGCGCCTCGTGCAGCAGCTCGCGCTTCAGATCCGGAAAATGCACGTCGACGATCCGGGTCATCGTCGCCGTATCGGGAAAGCGGATGTAGTGAAAAAAGCAACGCCTCAAAAAGGCGTCCGGCAGTTCCTTTTCATTGTTGCTGGTGATCACGATCACCGGCCGATGCTTGGCGCGCACCGTTTCACGCGTTTCGTACACGTAGAATTCCATGCGGTCCAACTCGCGCAGCAGATCGTTCGGAAATTCGATGTCCGCCTTGTCGATTTCATCGATGAGCAGCACCGGCTGCACGTCGCAATCGAAGGCCTCCCACAGATTGCCCTTGAGAATGTAATTGCGAATGTCCTGCACGCGCGGATCGCCGAGCTGCGAATCGCGCAGGCGCGACACCGCATCATATTCGTACAGCCCCTGCTGAGCCTTGGTGGTGGATTTGATGTGCCATTCGAAAAACGGCTTATCCAAGGCACTGGCGATTTCGTTCGCCAACAGAGTCTTGCCGGTCCCGGGCTCGCCCTTGATGAGCAGCGGCCGCGACAGCACCACGGCGGCGTTCACCGCGGCCATCAATTCGTCCGTGGCGATGTATCGATCGGTACCGCGAAATTCGTTGGCCATTTGAGCTACTTTCGTGTGACGCGCAGGATTTGCATGGAATTCGTGCCGCCTGAGATGCCGCTCAACTCGCCCTTGGTGAGGATGATGTGATCGCTCTCCAGCACCAATTTCTGGCCGAGCAGCAGACGGAATATGGAAAAGTAAACGGCTTCGCCCCGGTCCTCGACATCGTAGGCGACAGGATAGACGCCGCGATACAAGGTCACGCGGCGGCGCGTGCTTTCGTGCCGGGTAAAGGCATAAATCGGAATATCCGAGCGCACGCGCGACATCCACAACGCCGTCGAACCGGATTCAGTCAAGGTCACGATGGCTTTCACCGGCAAATGATTCGCCGTGTACATCACCGCGGCGGCGATGGCCTCATCCGTCTGCGCGAAATAGCCGGTGACCCGCTGCCGGGCGCGAACGTGTTCGACTTCGTATTTTTCCGCGCCGACGACGATCTGCGCCATGGCCTCAACGACTTTTGCGGGATGTTTGCCGGAGGCGGTTTCCGCCGACAGCATCACGGCGTCGGTGCCGTCCATGACCGCGTTGGCCACGTCGGAGACTTCGGCCCGGGTGGGTATGGTCGCCGTAATCATCGATTCCATCATCTGCGTGGCCATGATCACGACTTTATTCTGGTTGCGCGCTTCCTGGATGATCAGCTTCTGCAGTCCCGCAAGCTCCGCGAAGCCCATCTCCACGCCGAGATCGCCGCGGGCCACCATCACCCCGTCGCTCGCCTTGGTCACGGCGGCAAGATTCTTGATCGCCTCCGCGCGCTCGATTTTTGCCACCAGCAGCCCGTGGCCGCCGGCCTGGCGCAGCAAGCCCCGGGCTTCTTCCATGTCCGCAGCGTCGCGCGGAAAGGACACGCCCAGGTAGTCCACTTTCAGGCGCGCCGCCGTCACAATGTCTTCGCGGTCCTTGTCGGTCAGCGCCCCGGCGGAGAGTCCGCCGCCCTGCCGGTTGATGCCCTTGTTGTTGCCGAGCTCGCCGCCCACCAGTACCCGGGTCTTGATTCGCGGCCCGTCTATGCTCAAGACCTGCAGGCTGATTTGGCCGTCGTTGAGCAGCAGCACATCGCCGGCGAAGACGTCGCTCGGCAGCTTCTTGTAGGCAATGCCCACCGAGGTCTCGGTGCCGGCATCGACGGGGAGCGACGCGTCCAGAATAAATTCGGCGCCGTCCTGCAGATTGATCTTCCCGGCCACGAACCGGTCGATGCGGATTTTCGGCCCCTGCAGATCGCCGAGCACACCCACGTAGCGTCCGGCCTGGCGTGCGGCCTCGCGCACCAGCTCGACCCGGCGTGCATGATCGGCAATGACGCCGTGGGAGAAATTCAGGCGCACCACATCCACGCCGGCCCGTATCATTTCCGACAGCACCGCAGGTTCGTCCGTGGCGGGACCCAGGGTTGCAACAATCTTGGTACGCCGCAGGCCGGAATTCAGGTAATTCATGCTGCGCGCTGCTCGAGTATTTCCACGGCGGGGAGTTTTTTGCCTTCGACAAATTCCAGGAAAGCGCCGCCGCCCGTGGATATGTAGGAAATGCTGTCCTCGATGCCGTACTTTTCGATGGCGGCCAAGGTGTCGCCGCCGCCCGCGAGAGAAAAGGCCTTGCTGCGCGCGATCGCCGTGGCCAGCGTGCGTGTGCCTTCGCCGAACTGCTCGAATTCGAACACGCCCATAGGGCCATTCCAAAGAATCGTGCCGGCGGAAGCCACCAGCGCTGCCATGGCCTCGGCCGAGTCCGGTCCGATGTCGAGAATCATATCGTCGGCGGACACCTGGCGTACGTCTTTGACGTCGGCTTCCGCCTTGGCGGAGAACTCGGTGGCAACCACGACATCGGTCGGCATGGGAATGACGATGCTACGCTTCTTGGATTGCTCGAGCAGGCGCTTGCAGATGTCCAGCATGTTGGGCTCGTACAGGGACTTGCCCACATTGAAGCCCAATGCCGCCAGAAATGTATTCGTGATGCCGCCGCCGACGATGAGCTGATCCACCTTGCTCAATAGGGATTCCAGCACCGTGAGCTTGGTCGACACCTTGGAGCCGGCAACGATGGCGAGCAAGGGGCGGGCAGGCTTCTCCAGAGCGGTTTCGAGCGCCGACAGTTCGCTCACCAGCAATGGACCGGCGCACACGATGGGCGCGTATTTCGCGACGCCATGCGTGCTGGCTTCGGCGCGATGCGCCGTGCCGAATGCGTCCATGACGTAGATGTCGCACAGCGCCGCCATGCGCCTCGACAGATCATCCGCATCCTTCTTCTCGCCCTTGTTGAACCGCACGTTTTCCAGCAGCACGACCTCGCCGGGTCCTACTTCGACGCCGTCCAGCCAATCCTTCTTGAGAGCCACCGGAACCCCCAGCAACTGAGCCAGGCGCTTGGCCACCGGCGCCAGGGAAAATTCCTCGGCAAATTTGCCCTCCTCGGGCCGCCCGAGATGCGACATGACGAGTACGTGCGCCTTTGCGCTCAGCGCGGCCTGGATGGTGGGCAACGCGGCGCGGATTCGCGCATCGCTGCTCACCGATCCGCCCTGGATGGGTACGTTCAAGTCTTCGCGTATCAGCACCCGCTTGCCGCGCAGATCGAGACTCGACATTTTTGTGATCTTCAAGGGTCGCTCTTAGACAGCCTTCGACCAGGCCAAGGTGGTATCGAGCATGCGGTTGGAAAATCCCCACTCATTGTCGTACCAGGAGCACACCTTCACCAGAGTTCCTTCGATGACCTTGGTCATAGTCGCATCATAGGTGGATGAGGCGGGATCATGATTGAAATCCACCGACACCAGCGGCTGATCGTTGTAAGCGAGGATGCCCTTCAGCGCCCCGTTCGCGGCCGCCTTGATGGCGTCGTGAATTTCTTGCACGGTGGTCTTACGCGCCGCCGTGAAGGTGAAATCCACGAATGACACATTGATGGTCGGCACCCGAATCGAGAAACCGTCGATCTTGCCCTTGAGCTCCGGCATGACCAGGCCGACGGCCGCGGCGGCGCCGGTCTTCGTGGGAATCATCGACATGGTCGCCGAGCGCGCTCGGCGCAGGTCAGAGTGATACACATCGGTCAAAACCTGGTCGTTGGTGTAGGAGTGCACGGTGTTCATCACGCCGGCCAGGACGCCGATCTTGTCGTGCAGCACCTTGACCAGCGGAACCAGGCAATTGGTGGTGCAGGACGCATTGGAAATGACCGTCATGCCGGATTTCAATATGCGGTCATTCACGCCGTACACGATGGTGGCATCGACATCGTCGCCGCCCGGGGCAGAAATCACGACTTTTTTCGCGCCCGCCGTGAGGTGCGCCGAGGCCTTGGCCTTGCTGGTGAACAATCCCGTGCACTCGAGCACATAGTCGACGCCCATCTCGCCCCAGGGCAGCTTGGCCGGATCGCGCTGCGCGACCACGCGAATGCGATCGCCGTTGACCACCATGGAATCGCCCTCGACATGAACCTCGCCGCGAAAGCGGCCGTGCACGGTGTCGAAGCGCGTCAAGTGCGCATTGGTATTGGCATCGCCCAAATCGTTGATGGCGACGATCTTTAGATCGCCGCCGTGCTTGCCTTCGTAGAGTGCGCGCAGAATATTTCGTCCGATGCGCCCATAACCGTTGATGCCCACTTTGATTGCCATATTTTCCTTGTCATGCGCTTCGCGCAACTGTCAACGGGGCCGATGCGGCCCCGACCTATAGGGTGCTCGCTACGCGAGCACTTTGTTAACTGCTTCCACCACTTTGTCTGCGGTGAATCCGAACTGCGGAAACAGCACCTTGGCGGGTGCCGAGGCGCCGAAATGATCGATGCCCACGATCTGCCCCTTCAAGCCCACGTAGCGCCACCAGGCGGCGCGTACGCCCGCTTCCACGGCGACGCGGCGCGTGACCTTCGCGGGCAGCACGCTCTCCTTGTAGGCGTCGTCCTGAGAGTCGAACCGGTTCGTGCTCGGCATCGACACCAGCCGCACTTTGCTTCCCTTGGCGTTCATCGTGCGGACCGCGTCGGCGGCAATTCCGACTTCGGAGCCCGTGGCGATGACGATCGCCTCGGCCCCCCCTGCAGGGTCGATCAACACATAGCCGCCGCGCGCGATATTGGCCACCTGAGCCGCTTCGCGTGCCTGGTGCACACAGGCCTGGCGCGTCAAGATCAGCAGAGTGGGGCCATCGCGATTTTCGACCGCCGCGCCCCATGCCGCCGCGGTTTCGACCGCATCGCACGGCCGCCACACGTCGATATGCGGGATGACCCGAAGACTTGCAAGATGCTCGATGGGCTGGTGCGTCGGGCCGTCCTCACCCAAGCCGATGGAATCGTGCGTATAGACGAATATCACGCGGATGCGCATCAAACAGGCCATGCGCACGGCATTGCGGGCATAGTCGGAAAACGTCAGAAACGTGCCGCCGTACGGAATAAAGCCGCCGTGGACGGTGATGCCATTCATGACGGCCGACATCCCGAACTCGCGCACGCCGTAATGGATGTAGTTTCCCGCCGGCGCAGCGGGAGTCAAGGTCACGGAGTCCTTGCGCCACGTGCCGTTCGAGGGCGTGAGATCCGCCGAGCCGCCCAGCAACTCGGGCAAGGACGGCCCGATGGCATTGAGCGCCGCCTGCGAGGACTGGCGCGTGGCGAGTGCCTTGGCCTCGGCTTGCGCGCCGCCGATCAAGGCACGCGCCAGATCGTCGAATCCGGCAGGCAGATCGCCGGCCATGCGCCGCTCCAGTTCGCCGGCCAACGCAGGAAATTCCTGTTTGTACGCGGCAAACCGCGTGCGCCACTGCGCTTCGGCCTTCGCGCCCTTCTCGCGCCTGTCCCACTCGGCGCGAATGTCGGCCGGTATTTCGAATGGCGGAGAATTCCACCCCAGGGTTTTGCGCGTAGTGGCGATATCTTCGGCGCCCATCGCCTCCCCGTGCATGGTCTGGGTGCCTTGCTTGGGAGCGCCGAAGCCGATCGTGGTTTTGGCGCAAATGAAGGAGGGCTTGTCGGTGACTGCGCGCGCCGCGGTCAGCGCTGCGGCCACGGCCTCGCTGCTTTGACCGTCGACGTGCGGGATGACGTGCCAGCCATACGCCTCGAAGCGATGCGCGGTGTCATCGTCGAACCAGCCCACCACTTTGCCGTCGATTGAAATCCCGTTGTCGTCGTAGATCGCGATGAGTTTGCCGAGCTGCTGCATCCCGGCCAATGACGCCGCTTCGTGAGAAATGCCCTCCATCATGCAACCGTCGCCGACAAATACGTACGTGTGATGGTCGATGATGGCATGGCCCGGCCGATTGAATGTGGCAGCCAGCGAGCGCTCGGCCAGCGCCATGCCGACAGCATTGGCAAATCCCTGTCCCAGCGGCCCCGTGGTGGTCTCGATGCCGAGATGAAGTTCACGCTCCGGGTGGCCGGCGGTTTTGGAGCCCCATTGGCGGAAATTCTTGATTTCTTCCATCGACAAGGGGTAACCCGTCAGATGCAATACAGAATACAGCAGCATGGATGCGTGTCCGTTCGAGAGCACGAATCGGTCACGGTCCAGCCACGCGGGATTGCCCGGATTGAACTTAAGCACGTCCCGCCACAGCACTTCGGCGATATCCGCCATGCCCATGGGTGCGCCCGGATGCCCTGAATTCGCCTTTTGGACCGCGTCCATGGAAAGAGCTCGAATGGCATTGGCAAGTTCGCGGCGGGTGGGCATAGGCAGGCTTCTTCTTTAGCGAGACAGGGCGCGTATTGTCCCCGATGAGCCCCCGGCCAGCAATGCCGCGTGATTTCGGTCGCATTCCTGGCTGCCGTAGTCGATTTGCGACGGAACGCAGTCACAAAACCAGAGTCTGTTTATGTATAAATCATTGCAGCGTTGCCATGACCCAGTTCACCGTCGCCGAAGCGGTGCTTTGCTAACATTTAAATGATGCAAATTGTACAAATCACGGATCCTCATCTTTATGGCAGCGCCAGCGGGCGATTGCGCGGCGTAGAAACCGATGCGAGCTTGCGGGCGGCGCTCGATGATGCTCTTGCGCGGGTTCCCGGCTATGAGGCGATGCTGGTCACCGGCGATTTGGTGCAGGACGATAAGAGCGGTTATCTGCGGTTTCGCAGCTTTTTCGGCGGTATGAAAAAACCCGTGCTGTGCATTCCCGGCAATCACGATGAGCCTGAGGCCATGCGCAAAGAACTGGCGGGCGCACCCTTTGAAATCTGCGGCATGCACGCCATCGGCGATTGGATGTTCGTGATGCTCGATAGTTACGATCCCGGCCATGTCGGCGGCCGCCTGACCAAGAACGAACTCGCGCGCCTCGACAACGCGCTCGCCGGCTCGACCAAGCATGCCATGGTGTGCCTGCATCATCATCCGGTTCCCATGGGCAGCCGCTGGCTGGACGGCGTGGGTCTCGCTGACGCGCACGAATTTTGGCGCATCATCGAGGCGCATGCCAATGTGCGCGCGGTGGTATGGGGTCACGTTCACCAGGCGTTTGACGGCAAGCGCGGCGACGTACGCTTGTTCGCCACGCCGTCGACGGGCGCGCAATTTCTGCCGAAGAGCGATCGCTACGCGGTGGATTCGCTGCCGCCGGCCTATCGAAGTTTCGAGCTGCACGCAGATGGCCGTATCGACTCCCAAGTACACTGGGTAGAATCCGCGCAATTGCGCCAGACGGCGAGCTAGGCCTCAAAAGTCTTCAATGCGACGACTTGTCATCCGCTGGCGCTTGCTGGGACTGGCGCTCTCGTGCGTGGCCGTTTCGGCCGCGGTCCGCGCCGACACGGCGCTGCATGCGCTGTGGGAATTGCACGGCAAACACAATACCGTCTACATTTTGGGCTCGATTCACGTCCTGCGCCCCACCGATTACCCGCTTGCGCCGGCCGTCCTCAATGCCTACAGCCATGCCAAATCGATACTCATGGAAGTCAATTTGCAGGAAATCGACCCGCAGCGCATGCAGATCGAACTGCTCGGCAGCGCACGGCTGCCTGAGGGCAAAACCCTGCCCTCCATCATGGGCACGCAGCGTTATGAGCGGGCAGGTGTTCTGGCGCGCGAGGTCGGCGTCGACATCTCGATTTTCGATGCGTTCGCGCCTTGGTTCGTCGCCGAAGCGATCTCGCAGCTGCAATTGCAGCAGCTAGGATTTCAGCCGAAGTCGGGTGTCGAAATGTTCTTTTTGGAGCATGCGCGCAGCGACGGCAAGCCGGTGGCGGGATTGGAAACGGTGCACGACCAGATCGCACTGTTCGATGCGCTGTCCATGGACGAACAAGCCGATTACCTGGTGTCGAGCCTCGAGGAAGCGCATGACCTGCCCAAGGAAGTGGATGCCATGGTGCACGCGTGGCAGCGCGGCGACACGGTCTGGTTCGCCGATCAATTGAAATCCGAACTCGGCCGCAATCCGGGGCTATATCAAAACGTCTTGGTGGCGCGCAATCGCAAGTGGGTGCCCAAAATCGAGGCCCTGCTCAACGATGACAAGGATTACTTGGTGATCGTGGGTACCGGGCATCTGGTCGGCCGGGGCAGCGTGATCGAGCTGCTCGGGAAAGACGGGATCGTCGCCACCCAACGATGAGGGTTGCAGCGGCGACGATCCAAAAACGATTCCGATATCAGTTTTTTGCGCCGCGGGTTATTGCGCCGCGGGCGTGCCCTGGCGAGATTGCATCCGAGCCTGCATCCGAGCCTGCATCTGCGCGTGCATCTGCGTCTGCAGGGCCACCAACTGCGTTTGCTGCGCCGGCGTCAGCACCTTGAACACCTGCGCACGCACCGCCTCTTTCTGCGTGATCATCTGCGAGTGCAGCGAGCCGTTTGCCTGGGTGACTTGCGCCACGACGTTGGCATAGTTCGGGTCATTCGGCTGGGTCTGCCGCAGCTTCAGCGAGTTGGCGCGCATTTCCTGATGAATGCTCTTCATCTGCGGGCCGGCATTCGCCATGATGGTCTTTACGGAGGCCTGCTGCTCCGCACTCAAGTTAAGCTTGGCCAGCAAGCGTCCGGCCCCATGATGATGGTGCCATGCGTGCGGACCCGGCGCAGGCGGCGCGGCCGTCGTCGCCACATCGGCCGCAGTCGCGGCCGAAATGCTCGTGGCGGCTGCCAATAGCGCTCCGGCCGCCAGTAAACTTCCGGCCAGCAAATTGCGATTCGATTTCATGTTCGTAGCTCCAATGCAGTGAAATAGGCTGAAGGACTATCCTAAGCCGGCGCCGTGCAAACATGTGTCAGAAGCGACGCCGAGTTCTGTCAAGAATTGCAAATTCGACGGCAAAAAGCATCGCCGGGCACCGACTGTGCCAAAGTATGGGGTACCGATCATGACCGTCACCATTACGCCATACGTCGATCCCAGCGCAGCGCGCGCGCCACGCGTGCTGCTGGTCGACGACGACCGCGAGTTGTGCCAAATGTTGTCCGAATACCTGGACGCCGAGCATTTCGACGTGAGGAGCGTGCACGACGGCAGCGATGCGCTGGCGGAATTGCAGCTCAGCGATTTCGATATCGTCATTCTCGATGTCATGTTGCCGAGCGTCAGCGGCCTCGATGTGTTGCGCAAGCTCGGCGCTTCCTATTCCACGCCGATACTGATGCTCACCGCCCGCGGCGACGACGTGGACCGCATTGTCGGCCTGGAGCTGGGCGCCGACGACTATTTGAGCAAACCATTCAACCCGCGCGAACTGGTGGCGCGAATTCGCGCGATCCTGCGACGTGCCAGCAGCCGCTCGGCGCGCGGCAATCTGTCCGACGAGCTCGTGGTAGGTCCCATCACCTTGAACTCGGGCGCTCGCCAAGTGCACGTCGCCACCAAGCCGGTGGCGCTCACGGGTGCCGAATTCCGCGTGCTCGAATTGCTCATGCGCTCCGCCGGCCAGGTGATTTCGCGCGACGCGATGACCGAGCAGGCGCTGGGCCGCAAGCTTGCCGCCTACGATCGCAGCATCGACACGCATATCAGCAATTTGCGCCGCAAACTCGAGCTGGAGGCCGGCAGGAATCCTGAAATAAAGAATGTTCGCGGGTCGGGCTACACCCTGACGTGGAGTGCAGGCTCCTAGGACGCATGCACAGCCTTTTCTCAAGGATATTCCTGCTGTTCTTGCTGTCGATGACGCTCATTGTCGGCAGCAGCATCGCCACCACCTTTACGATTGCCGCGCGCGACCGCGAGGCTGAATCGCCGGATTTGCAGCGCCGCCCGTCGGTGGCCATCCAAGCTTCCGAGATTCTTGCGGGCGGCGGAATCGCTGCTTTGAAGAGCTGGCTCGAAGGCAACCGAAACGCGCAGGGCGATCGAGAGCTGTTTGTCGTCGGACCGAACGGCCAGGACATTCTCGGCAGAGCGCTGCCGGAAGTCGCGGCACGCCGTTTGGCGCTGCTCGGCCGCGATCCGCTTCCAGGCAACTTTCGTCCCTCGCGCGTCGCGCCGCAAATCGTCGCCGCCGACGGCGCGGTCTACACCGTACTGTTGACGCCGCGCCGGCCCAGCATTTTCGGCGCACTCAGCCTGCCCGGCATTTCGCTGACGATCTTGAGCATCGCGCTGGTCGTGAGCGCCCTCACCAGCTGGTGGCTGGCCGAGCATCTGACCGCACCCATTCGCCGCATTCAGGAAGGCGCGCGTGCGCTGGCCTCGGAGAAGCTCAACGTGCGCGTCAGCGCAGGTCTGGAGGGGCGCAAGGACGAACTCGCCGTGCTGGCGCGCGACTTCGATGCCATGGCCGATCAGTTGCGCGCCAATCGCAGTGCGACCACGCAGCTGCTGCGCGACATCTCCCACGAGCTGCGTTCGCCTCTGGCCAGAATGCGGGTGGCATTGGGACTCGCGCGTCAGCCGCCGGCGGACTTCGCGCGCCAGCTGGATCGGCTGGAACGCGAAGTCGAACGCCTCGACGCCATGATCAGCCAGGTGTTGAAACTCGCACGTCTGCACGGCACCGATGTATTGCTGGAGCGCGAACCGTTTGAACTCGACGAGGTCATCGAAGAGGTCGTGCGCGACGCCAATTTTGAAGGAGCGATGAAGAATTGCCGGGTCAACCTGCAGGGCGCGACGAATGAGGCGGTGCTCGGCAACCGCGAACTGCTGCGCAGCGCGATCGAGAATGTGCTGCGCAACGCGGTGCGCTACAGTCCGAACGACACGCCGGTAGATGTGCGCGTGGCGAGGGCCCGCTCCGGTTTGGAAATTCTGATCCGCGATCGCGGACCGGGGGTGCCGGCGGCCGATCTGGAGCGCATCTTTGAGCCGTTTTACCGGGTCGCCGAGTCGCGCGATCGCGATAGCGGCGGCGAGGGCATCGGTCTCGCCATCACGTCTCAGGTCATGAAGGCTCACGGAGGCTGCGCCAAGGCCGTGAATGCGCCGGGCGGCGGCTTCGAAGTTCGACTTAGCTTGCCCGAGACCGCCATCGCTGTTTAGAGTGGTCGGCTATGAGCCTGTTTCAAGAAGCCTGCAAGTACATTCCGGGCGGCGTCAACTCGCCTGTTCGCGCTTTTCGCGGCGTCGGCGGCGAGCCGATTTTCTTCAAGAAAGCCAAGGGCTCGGCCGTGATTGCCGCGGACGATCGGCGCTACATCGACTACGTCGGCTCCTGGGGACCCATGATCTTGGGTCACGCCCATCCCCAGGTCATCCAAGCCGTGCAAGAAGTCGCCGCCGACGGCTTGAGCTTTGGCGCGCCGACGGCGCTTGAAACGCGGCTTGCGCGCCGCGTGGTCGAGCTCATGCCCTCCATCGAGTTGGTGCGATTCGTGAGTTCCGGAACTGAAGCGACCATGAGCGCGATCCGGCTGGCCCGCGGCTTCACCGGGCGCGACACCATCGTGAAATTCGAAGGCTGCTATCACGGACATTCCGATTCGCTGCTGATCAAAGCGGGCTCCGGTGCATTGACCCTCGGCGTGCCCACCTCCCCGGGCGTGCCCAAGGCGCTTGCGAGCCATACGGTGACGCTCAACTACAACGATGCCGATCAAGTTCAGCGCGTGTTCCGGCAAATCGGCGGGCAAGTCGCCTGCATCATCGTCGAGCCCGTGGCCGGCAACATGAATTGCGTGCCGCCGGCGCCGGATTTTTTGCAGACTCTGCGCCGCGAATGCGATCGGGTCGGTGCGCTGTTGATTTTCGATGAGGTGATGACGGGCTTTCGCGTCGCCTTGGGGGGCGCGCAGGCGCTCTACGGAGTGCGGCCGGACTTGACCACGCTCGGCAAAATCATCGGCGGCGGCATGCCGGTCGGCGCGTTCGGCGGGCGGCGCGACGTCATGGAACAGCTCGCACCCTTGGGTCCCGTTTATCAAGCAGGCACGCTGTCCGGAAATCCGGTGGCAATGATCGCCGGCATCACCACGCTCGAGCTGATCAGCGCACCCGGATTCCACCAACGTTTGGGAGCCATGACCGACGTATTGGTGGAGCAGCTGGCCACGGCGGCGGCCGGGGCCGGCGTTGCGCTCGCCACGAATCACGTTTGCGGTATGTTCGGATTTTTCTTCACGACCGAACGCGATGTCGATCGGTACGACAAGGTGATGGCCTGCGATGTCGAGCGCTTCAAGCAATTTTTTCACGGCATGCTCAAGGAAGGGATCTACCTCGCACCCTCCGCCTTCGAGGCGGGATTTTTGTCGGCGGCACATTCGGCCGCGGACATCGAAGCCACCGTCGCCGCCGCCTCGCGCGTTTTCGCAGCGATGAGCTGAGGGGAAAATGCGCGCCTTCGCCTGGTTCGTGGGTGCGATATTGCTCGCGGGATTCGTCGGCGCGCTGATCGCGTACCCGATCTATGAACTGACCTCGACCTTTGCCGAGTGGCAGTTTCACCGCGTTGCCGGCCGCGTTGCCATGTTGTTGTTGGCCGTGGAGCTGGTCTGGTTGTGCCGGCACTTGAATCTCAAAACAAGGCGCGACTATGGGTACGGCCTGCCCTGGCGCCGGTTCCTGACCATCAGTTTGGCGTGGGGAGCCATCGGCTTCGCCACTGCCGGCGTGGGCGCATGGTTCTTGGTATCGACGCATCTGCGCATCATCAGCCCGGGTTTCGCGCCGACGGCGTGGAATTTTGCGCGCATTTTCCTGATCGGCGTAAGTTCAGGCATCGCCGTCGCACTCATCGAGGAAACCGTGTTCCGAGGTGCGATGCACACGGCCATCCAACGCGAATCGGGACCATGGACGGCCACTCTGCTCACCGCACCGCTATTCGCCGTGCTGCATTTTACTGCGAAGGCGAGGATCGCCCCGCAGGACATCGGTTGGGGCAGCGGCTTCGATCTGCTGCTGCGCTCGTTCTCGCCTTTGGCCCAGCCGTCGCTGGTCTTCGATTCATTTTTATCGTGGTTGATCGTGGGTCTGATTTTGAGCCTCACACGAGTACTCACCGGCAATATTGCCGTGGCGATCGGACTGCACGCCGGCTGGGTGGTCGTGCTGCGCATGCTGCAGGAGGGAACGACCACTGGCCAGGCGGCGGCGACCTCCATGTGGGTCGGCCGGTTCGACGGCTTGCTGGGTTACTGGCTCCTGCCCTGGGGTGCGGCAATCGCCGCCGCGCTGTGGCTCACGCGCGCGAACTGGGTCCCTGCCGCGCGCTCCAACGTCCCCGCATCGCCGGCCTAGTTCGCCGCCCCTTGCGCCAACGGGCTCAAGACGTCGAGGCGTTCGATCGGATCCTCGAGCTCGAGGCAGAATTGTTTTTCCGTCGCGGCAATCGGCAGAATTTCCGCGAGCCGGTGTCCCACCCACGCGGCGTCGTCCAAATGCATTTCGATGCCCGCGTACACCTCGCCGAGCTCCGGCAGCACGGTTTTCAACAGCTCGGCCAGGCGTGCGTGGCGCTCCGGCACGGCTATTTTGGGTTCCGCGGCCATCGAGTCGATCTGCGCCAAGTTCAGGCCGTCGGCCTGACGGCTGCGGCCGACAATGCGAAATCGCTGCTCGCCGATGCACGAGAGGCCGAGAAAACCATCCGACAATTGATGAAAGTCGATGATTTTCGCCATGGTCCCGACGTCGAAGGTCTCGGCGGGACCGACCTCGCCGCCTTCGCGAATCAACGCCACGCCGAAGCGCTGATCGCCGCGCATGCAGCTTCGCACCATGTCGACGTAGCGCGTTTCAAAAATTCGCAAAGGCAACGGACCGCCTGGAAACAGCACGATGTTGAGCGGGAACAGCGCAATCGATGGCGGCATCGACGGCGGCATCAACGCGCTCGCAGCGCCGCGAGCAACTTGTCGTGCAGTCCGCCGAAGCCGCCGTTGCTCATCACCAGCACATGATCGCCTGCGCGGGCTTGCGCGGCCAGTCCCTGCACCAGCGCATCGACACTTGCCGCCAGATTCGCCCGATCGCCCATGCTCGAAACGGCGCCGGCCAAATCCCAACCCAGATCCGGTGAATTCAGCAACCAGGTCTGGTCGGCTGCGGCAAGCGAGGGCGCCAACTGTTGGCGGTGCACGCCCATTTTCATGGTGTTGGAGCGCGCTTCCAGCACCGCGATGATGCGTGCCGCGCCCACCCTCGCGCGCAAGCCCTTGAGCGTGGTTTCAATGGCCGTTGGGTGATGCGCGAAGTCGTCGTACACCGTCACGCCCGCAACCTCGCCGCGAACTTCCATGCGCCGCTTGACGCCGCGAAATGCGTTCAGCGCTTGCGCGGCGCGCTCCGGAGTCACTCCGGCATGCCGGGCGGCGCCGATGGCCGCCAAGGCGTTCATGACGTTGTGCTCTCCGATCAGAGTCCACGCGACTTCCGCGACCTCGCGGCCTTGGAAATGCACGGCGAAGCGGCTCGCAGCGGAATTCCCGGCGATATGCGCCGTCCAGTCAGCGCTCAGGCCCGCGCCGCCTTTCGCCAATCCGCCGCCGCTCGCCAACCCAAAGGTTTCCCGCGGCGTCCAGCAGCCCTCGCTCAACGTGGCGGCAAGTTCGGCATCTTGAGCGTTCACGATGAGCCGTCCCGCACCGGGCACGGTGCGCAGCAATTGGTTGAACTGGCGCCGGATCGAAGCCACATCCGGATAAATATCCGCGTGATCGTATTCCAAATTATTGAGGATCGCGGTGCGCGGACGGTAATGCACGAACTTGGCGCGTTTATCGAAAAACGCCGTGTCGTATTCATCCGCTTCGATGACGAAGAACGGCGGTCGGCCCAAGCGGGCGCTGGATTCGAAATTGCCCGGCACGCCGCCGACCAAGAATCCGGGCGCAAGACCTGCGTGCTCGAGGATCCATGTGAGCATGGCGGTGGTGGTGGTCTTGCCGTGCGTACCGGTCACCGCGATCACATGCCGGTCGTGCAGCACCTGTTCGGCGAGCCACAGCGGCCCCGAGGTGTACGCCATGCCGCGATCGAGCATAGCTTCGATGACCGGACTGCCGCGGCTCAACGCATTCCCGACGACGACCATGTCGGGCTTCAGATCGAGCTGCTCGGCGCCGTAGCCTTGAACGAACTCGATGCCGAGCGCCTGCAGTTGCGTGCTCATCGGCGGATATACATTGAGATCCGATCCGGTGACGCGAAAACCGGCGGCCTTGGCGATCGCGGCCACGCCGCCCATGAATGTACCGGCGATGCCTAAGATATGGATATGGGTCATGTATGCGGCAGTAATTGTTGTTCGAGTGCGATCGATACTATCAAGTAGCCCACGCTGATGACGCCGCCCACGATCAAGCCGGAATCCAACGCCGCGCGCCAGATGTGCGCGCAGGCCAGCAAGTACCAAATAAACCCCACGAACAGCAGCAGCCCGACCGGGATCGACGCGATTCGATCATCTCCCATGGCGCTGCGCAGGGCGGCCAGCGGATAGAGCACAATTCCCGCAAGCACGCCGACGCCGAGCAGTGCGGTCGCGGTCTGCAAAAATCGCGCGCGCTGCCGGCCCAGGGTCAGCACCACCCAGGCGAAAGCCAGCGGCAAACCCACTTCCAGCGCGACGCGCATCATGATCCGGTCCTGGGGTCCCGGTGAGAGGAAGACGTCCAGCACTTCCATCAGCGCGGCGGCACAGCCGGTCAGGGCCAGCAGGAACCGCGACGCGGGCAAATGCGCCGGCGTCTGGCGCCACAGTGCAATATCTAAAAATGCTTTTGCGAGTCGCAGCATACTGATTGAGTCATACTTCATCGCAAATTGTACACGTGGTAACGACATGCCTGACGCGATTTGGATCGATCGAAGCGCTGAGCTTGACGCGCTTGCGCGCACCCTGGAACAGCAGCCATCGATCGGTGTCGACACTGAATTCCTGCGCGAGCGCACTTTTTTCCCCAAGCTGTGCCTGCTGCAGCTGAGCGCTGCCGGGCAGATCTGGTGCGTCGACACCTTGCGGGTCGGCAGCCTCGACGTCTTGATGCCTGCGTTGACCGCGCCTGGTTCGCGCAAACTCATCCATGCTGCGCGCCAGGATCTCGAGGCGGTGTATCTGACCAGCAAACAGGTCCTGTCGCCGGTTTTCGACACGCAGATCGCGGCGGCCTGCATCGGCCTCAAGCCGCAGGTCGGTTATGCCGAACTGGTCAAGACGCTGCTCAATGTCACCATCCCGAAGGGCCAGACCCGCACCGACTGGTCGAAGCGCCCGCTGACGCGCGAGCAGCTGGAATATGCCGCGGACGATGTTTTGTATCTTGGCGCCCTCGCCGAGGAGCTCACGCGGCACTTGGCGGAACTCGAGCGAGAGCACTGGGTGCGCGAAGATTGTTTGGA
>DATHFW010000283.1:0-9803 GCA_035317945.1 Steroidobacteraceae bacterium
ACAACAATTCGAGCGTCGCGTCCGGCATCTACACCATCGGCACGCCGCCGGTACTCAACTTTCCGAACGGGTTCTCCTCTGTAGCAGGGCTTACGCTCAACGGGAGCGCGACCAATACCGACGACAGTCGACTGCAGCTGACCGACGGTGGGCAACATCAAGCAGGCAGCGTATTCAGCTCAGCCGCCGTGGATATCCGCAACTTCACCAGTGACTTCACCTTCCAGCTGTCCGGTTCTGCGCCGTTGGGCGACGGCATTACCTTTACCATCCAGGCGCAAGGCCCGACTGCCCTCGGTCCGTCTGGCGGCGGCCTCGGCTACGGGCCCGGCTCCCCGGGAGGTACCGGAGGCATCCCGAACAGCGTGGCGGTCAAGTTCGATATCTACAACAACTACGGGGAAGGGACCAGTTCGACCGGCGTGTATGTCAACGGTGCATCGCCCACGATACCCACCGTGAGCCTCACGTCGTCAAACATCGCGCTTTCCAATGGCGATACCGTAACCGTGCATCTTGTCTATGACGGCACAACCTTGCAGATGACGATCACCGACCCGGTCACCAATGGCAAGTATGTCAGTTCGAAGACGATCAACATTCCGTCGACGATCGGAGCCACTTCGGCATACGTGGGCTTTACCGGCGGCACGGGCGGCGCGACAGCCAGCCAGAAGATCCTCACATGGGTGTTCAAATCCACCGCAGGGGCAAGCGAGGCGACCTACCAGGCCGAAAATCTATCCGCGGTGAGCTCAGGTTCTACCTTTCGCACCTTCACGTGGCCGAGCTTCTCCGGTGGCATCGGCACCATTCTCGATGCCACCAAGGTGGGCGACTACGTGATCTTGAATGTCAACTTCCCGCAGCCAGGCACCTACGATCTGAAATTGACGACCAAGGCCTATTTCCTCCGTGGTTTGTTTCAAGTGGCATTCGACGGGGTGAACGTCGGCCCGGTGCAAGATGGCTACGCCGCCACCGAATCTTACCGGACGCTCGATGTCGGACCCGTGACCATTGGCACGGCCGGCACCCACGCATTGCGTTTCTCGGTGACCGGTAAAAACGCAAAATCGACCGGATACCCGATCTGTCTCGATACCTTGACCTTCACGCCGCAATAGCTGTGCGCGCTGCCCTGACATCCTTCTTCGCGAGATGCTGCCTACTCGCGTTGCTGGCAAGCGGTTCTGCCTTCGCACAGGGTGTGCGAATCCATATGCACGGCGAGGGACCCTACGCTGCGGACGGATTTTTCTTTACCCCGGCCGATCCCAACTTGCCGGGTGGCCTGCTGCTGATTCCGGGCAAAGCGGGCGTCTCGCCGGCGATTCAGCTTGCGGCGCAGAAACTGGCGGAGGCCGGCTACCGAGTTGTACTGCTCGACCCCAACCGGGGCGGATCCCCGGAATTAACACCCCCAGAGGAACAGACTTGGGCGGACATTGGCGCGGCGCTCAAGTTCCTCGACGCGCAGTCTGTGACTCATCCTGTGAAGCTCGGCGTGCTGGGTGTGGGCGAAGGCGCGCGCATGGCGCTGCGCCTCGCCCGCGAACGACTCGTGAACGCCGTCGCGATTGAAAGCCATGATTCTCCACGACCGAATGATCTACCGACAGCCACACCGCTACTGGCCAGCGTGGCCGGGCCTGCGAAACCACACCGCAGCGCTCCACATTCCAGCCTCGCACGAATTGAGTTCTATGGAGCCCGTGATGGCGCGGCCAGCGACCAGAATGCGCTGTTCGACTCAGCGGAGCTGGTCAAAATCCGACAAAACGAACTTGAATTTTTCGCGCAGCACCTGGGCCCGCGCTGAGTGATCCCCTCATTGAGCTGCCAGCCTTTGAGCGGCATCGAGATACTACTACCTTGAGGACGACGGCTTCGCCCAGTTGCAGGTCGAATTGACGGTCAATCCCCGGCTCCTTTGCGCACAGCGGCTCGAGCGAATGCGTCGCGAGTCAGGTTTTCGGGTTTGTGAGTGGTCGCGGCAACGTTGTCTTCGATGCGCACGCCGCCGTAGGGCTTGAGTTCCTCGACTACCGCCCAGTCGATATGCGCACGACGCTCGTCCGCGTGAGCCGCGGCAAGCAACGAATCAATCAGGTAAATACCGGGCTCCACCGTCACCACCACGCCGGGTTCGAGCATGCGGGTCAAGCGCAGGAAGGGATGGCCTTTGGGCCGTTCACGCTCATGACCGTTCGCATCGCCCATGACGCCGCCGACATCGTGTACCTGTAGACCCAACAAATGCCCGATGCCATGCGGAAAAAACACGCTGGTCACGCCGGACTCCAAGGCGGCTTGTCCCGGCAACTTGGTCAGGCCGATCTGCTGCATGACGTCGCCCAGGATCCGATGTGCCGAGAGATGCACGTCGCGGTAATCGCGGCCGGCAAGGATCTCGCTACACAGCGCCAATTGCGCTTTGTCCATCGCTTGCACGAGATCCGCGAACCGCCCGGAAGACTTCGCGTAGGTGCGGGTAATATCCGAGGCATAGCCGCGGTATTGGGCACCGGCGTCGATCAGGAATGAGCGCAACGGCGCGGGCGTCGCGCGTGCCAAGTGCTGGTAATGCAGCACGGCCGCATTCTCGTTGTAGGCGACAATGTTGTTATAGGGCATCTCCTCTTCGCGCTGCCCGCAGGCTTCCAGATAGCTCATGTGCGCGTCGTATTCGGAGCCTCCGCGGCTGAATGCCGCGAATGCTGCCGCATGGCCACGGGCGCCCAGTTCGCTGGCCTTGCGCAGACACGCCAGTTCATAGGGTGTCTTCACGGCACGCTCATAGTCGAGCAGCGCCATGAGATCCTTGGGGTTGACGCACTTGGGGTCCGCGCCGGGCAGCAAAGCGTCGGGTCCAATGCAGGCCACGCGGCCTAATTTTGCCCAGTGCTCTGCGGCTTTCGAGTCATCGCTCATGACGATCAAATTGACCGCATCCGTCCAAGCGGCCGTCGGCAGTTCGGCCGGCTTGTGCCAAAAATCATTGGGTTGGTAGAACAGTACCGTCGGACGGTCACCGGGCCTGTACACGAGAATGCAGCGCGGATTGTCGATGACCGGAACCCAGGCCTTGAACTGCGGGTTCACCTTGAAAGGATAGTCCTGGTCGTCCAGAAACTGGAGGGGCGGCCGGCCGGCATGAACAACCAACGCGTCAAAGCCGCTCTGCGCGAGCGAGCGGTCCGTACGCCGCATGAGCGCCGTCAAGTGCGGCGCATATAGCTGATCGAGACTGGAATCGCTCACATGTCCTCCGCCGTCTGAATTGTAAATTATGCGCTAGATGCGCTCGCCGCTATAGGTCTTTAACCCCGTCTGCGATTTCCAACGTTAAAGGCGCGCGGGCATTCGCGAAAGAGATATGAAAATGAGGCAAAACCCTCTAAAATCAGCCGGGACATTTGGGTATAGGCCCAAAACAACACGCTCGGCCTAAATTTTTTATCCTTAAATTTTCTGGGGTATCGATAGATGAAGACTAAACTTGCTCTGACCGCCTTTGTCGCTGCATTCATGCTGAGTGCCTGCGGCAGCAAGACCGAGGCTCCTGCCCCGGCCGCCTCTCCGCCTCCCGCCGCCGCCCCTGCTGCGGACGCTGCTGCTTCTGCCGCTGCTGATTCGGCCGCTGCTGCGAGCGCGGCTGCCGATGCAGCTGCCAGTGCAGCGTCAGCTGCGAAGCCGCAATAAGCTTCGTCGATAGCTGATCTCACAAGCCCGGGCGGGCGGCCATCAGGCACGTTCGTCCGGGCTGTGTCTTTTCAAGACTAGGATGAAGACTCGTTGCTCGTCAGTATCCGCGACGTCAGACATTCAAAACAGGATCGGCTCTGGATCCAGAGTGTGTACGGCGAATACATTGAGTCCCTAGCCGACCTCAATACCGGTTTATTTTCCGTCCTCGGCGCAAACAACCCGCACCAGGATGAGATTTTCGCCAACTGGTTTTCCAACGATCACTCGCATCCGCTGCTCATTCTCAAGGGAACGGAGTCGGTGGGTTTTGCCTTGGTCACGCGGCCGCGCATTCCCACGGCCGGTGAGAAGGCGGCCGACTATAGGATGTCGGAATTCTTTGTTCGAATGCAGCATCGGCGCGCGGGCATCGGCCGCGATGCTGCGACGCTGATTTTCGACCGCTTCTCGGGCGACTGGGAAATCGTCGAATATATGCGCCATCCCGGCTCGGTCGCCTTCTGGCGCCACGTGGTTACTCGCTATAGTGCGGGCCGCTTCACAGAACGCACGCGCAACGGCGAAGTACAACAGCGTTTTGCGAGCCGGTCCTCGACTGCGAAGAAGTAAGGGGGACGGGGCCGCGTATTTGCACGTTTATCGAATTATGAGCCTCAAGATCCATTCAATCCGGTCGATATTCTGACTCCTGTGCAATCAGCATCTACTGTCGCATTTGATTTCATTCGCAGCCTGGCCGGCGAATTGTCGGGCGGCCACGTCGATTTACCGTCGTTCCCTGAAATAGCGCTGCAGGTGAGGCGGATCCTGTCCGATCCCAATACCCAAGTCGACCAGATTGTGCGCGTCGTGGGATCGGAGCCGGCGCTGGCGGCCCGGCTGCTGCGCATCGCGAATTCCGCGGCGATCAACCGCAGCGGCAAAAGCGTCACCGACCTGCGTACCGCGATCGCTCGTATCGGCCACAACATGGTGCGCAGCGCCTCGATGTCCTTCTCAATGAATCAGATCCGCAAAGCCAACAAGCTGGTGACGTTGGCGCCGCATCTGAACGATCTTTGGGAACGCAGTACTTATGTGGCCGCGTATGCCTACGTGCTGGCGCGAACTTGTACCCGCGTCAACCCGGACGAGGCGATGCTCACCGGCATGATGCACGGCATCGGCAAGCTGTACATCTTGACGCGCGCCGCCGATCATCCGGAATTGTTTGCGAGCGAGTCGCTGCTGAATGACATCATCAACGATTGGTACCCGTCGATCGGCAAGGCAATTCTGGAGAATTGGAAATTCTCCGAAGCGATGGCGCGGGCGGTCGGACAGGAAGATTTCTTGCGCACCGATCTCGATGCGCCTGATCTGACCGACGTCGTCGGCGTCGCGGTCTTGATGGTTGCCTACGGCACGGACGTCGCAGGCCTCGATGCCACCCTGCAAGAGCTGCCCGCCGCCAAGCGGCTCGGCATGAATGAGTCGAAAACACTGTCCGTCATGCAAGATTCCGCGGCGGAAGTCACTGCGTTGAGCCAAGCCCTGGCCGACTAGGCTCCCCGTTCGGCCGCGAACGCTTCGGCCACGTAGGCCACGTTGTCCGGCATGATGCCGGCGAGATTCATGCGGCTGTCTGCGGTCATGTAGATGTGATGCTTTTCGCGCAGCCGCTCTACCGCGTCGCGAGATACACCGAGCAGCGAAAACATGCCGTGCTGTGTGCGGATGAAATCAAACGCGTTATCGCCCGTCACTTCTTGAAGTCTTTGCGCCAACAAGTTGCGCATATCCTGGATCCGCGTTCGCATGGCATCGAGCTCTTGAATCCACTCGCGCCTCAAGGGCGGCTGCGCAAAGATCCTGGCGGCGATCGCCGCGCCGTGATCCGGCGGCATCGAGTAAATGCTGCGGGCGATGTGCAACATGTGACTCTGCACGGCGTCGGCGCGAGCGGCGTTTTCGCTGATGACGATCAGGCCGCCGACGCGCTCCCGATACAACCCCAGGTTCTTGGAAAACGATACGGCGATCAGCGCTTCGGGCACGCGCTCCACGACCATGCGCACCGCAGCGGCATCCGCATCGAGCGAGGCGCCAAATCCCTGATAGGCCAGGTCCAGAAAGGGGACCAGGCCACGCCGCTCCAGCAGGTCTGTCACCGTCTGCCACTGCGCCGGACTGAGGTCCGCACCGGTGGGGTTGTGGCAGCAGGCATGGATGAGCACGGCATCGCCGGCGGAGGCGGCTTGTAGGCGCTGCAGCATCGCCTCAAAACGCAGCTCGTGGGTAGCGGCATCGTAGTAGGGGTAACGCTCGAGCTTCAGCCCACAGCCTCCCAGCAGGGGGGCGTGGTTGCCCCAAGTCGGATCGCTCAAGTGCATCACAACGCCGGGTGCAGCGGCTTTGATCAGTTCCGCGCCCACGCGCAGGCCGCCGCACCCACCGGGGGTCTGAAGCGTCCTCGCGCGCCGATCGCGGCGGGTGGGGTGGGCGGAGCCCAGCACCAATTCCTCCAGCGCGCTGTTGAATTCCTCGCGTCCGGCAGCGCCCACATAGGACTTGGTGTTTTGGGCCGCCAAAACCTCTTTTTCCGCAGTGCGGACGCAGTTCAGGATGGGCGTGTTGCCCGAAAGATCGCGGTAAACCCCTACGCCCAAGTCAACTTTTTGCTTAAACGGGTCTGCTCGATATTTAGCCATCAATCCGAGAATGGAATCGGATGCCAACTGCTCAAGTTGCTGAAACAAAAGTTAACGCCCCTGTCTTGATATAGAGAGCATTATATCGATCGCACCAGCGCAGGGCCGGAGAACTCGCCGTCGCCAATAAAAGACAGTAGGCGATGACACCTGCCGGCGTTAGCGTGTACGCTTCAGCCAGTCATCAGCGGGAGAGTTACCTTATGGCGCTTTGGAATGAAAAACCCACGCCGGGCCCTTCGGGTCCATCCGTTCCTTCATCGGCTTTAGCCCCCGAACGAAGTCCGCCCGATCGCGCAGTTGATCCGGGATTGGCCGTTTCGCCGCGCCGTCCCACTCCTAAGACCGCCGTCGAGGGCGGAGAATCCGTGATTGCCGCGAATCTGTCGATCGAAGGCAAGATCGAGGGCTCGGGAAATGTGCGTATGGCGGGTCGCTTCAAAGGCGATGTGCGCATCGACGGAAATTTCACCATGGATAGCGGTGCTCATCTGACCGGCCAGGTACTGGCGGGCATCGTGGTCGTCGGCGGCGAATTGCAGGGCAATATCGAATCCGCCAAACGCGTCGATGTGCTCGAAGGCGGCGTCATCGTCGGCGACGTGAAGGCGGGATCCATCACGGTCGCGGCCGGATCGCGCATGCGCGGGCATGTGGAATTCGGTTGGGAAGACGAGAAAGGCAAGGTCAAAGGCTTGGTCAACGGCAGCTAGCGATGGCTGTCGCTCGCCAGGGTAGCCTCGGCGGGACCCGGGTATGTCCGCATTGCAAGGCAACGGTGTTGCAGAGCGCGAACATTTGCCCCGGGTGCCAGCATCACCTGCGCTTCAACACCGTCAATGCCGAGCCGCAGGCTCAGGCAGTTTCCGCGATGCGCATCGAGGGGACCATACATCACCCCGGGCGCAACGAGCAGTGCGAGTACTGCGTGGTCATTGCGATCACCAACGAGCAGGGGGAGAAGATCGCGCGTCAAGTCGTCGGTGTCGGTGCGCTGCAGCCCGGTGAGCGGCACCAGTACAGCTTCTCGGTCGAATTGATGCCGGTCAAGGGCCCGAAGCTGCCGCGACTTTAAGGAGCCTGTCGGGCCTAGCGTTGATTGCTGCCCTCGATGGCGATGAAGCGCAGAAATTCTGCGCGCGTGCTGGGATCGGCGCGAAAGGTGCCGAGCATTTTACTGGTGACCATCGAGACGCCGCGCTTGTGTACGCCGCGGGTCGTCATGCATTGGTGAACGGCGTCGATGACGACGCCCACACCGCGCGGCTTGAGGACCTCATTGATGCACCCGGCGATCTGCGCCGTGAGCTTCTCCTGCACCTGGAAACGGCGGGCGTAGCCATCGACGACGCGCGCGAGCTTGCTGATGCCGACCACCCGATCGCTGGGCAAATAGCCGACGTGGGCGCGGCCGATAATAGGCGCCATGTGGTGCTCGCAGAACGATTCGAACGAGATATCGCGCAGCACCACCATTTCGTCGTAGCCTTCGACTTCTTCGAAAGTACGCCGCAGATAGGCGCCGGGATCGCTTAAATACCCGGAGAACCAGTCTTGATAGGCGTTTGCGACCCGTTTCGGCGTATCGCGCAGGCCCTCCCGGGTTGGATCATCGCCCGCCCAACTCAGCAGGGTTTTCACCGCCGCTTCGGCAGCCTTGCGGCTGACGGTGCGAGTCTTTTTCTTTGCCATACGCGATCTCCAAAGCGCCACGCGACCTTGCCCCGCATACGATAGCATGCTGAATCGAGACCGATTTTTGTTGGAACTCACCGGGGATCATTCTTGAATAATAAATCCAGCGTCAGGGTTTGCGTCGCCATTGTTTGCGCGCTGTGCGCGCAGGCTGTCTGTTCCGCTCCCGAGAGCGATGCCGTAACCAAAAAAAATGCGCACGATATTTTCAAACAGCTGATCGAAATCAACACCACCGATTCGGTCGGCAGCACGACCGTGGCGGCGCAAGCCATGGCGCAGCGGCTGCTGGATGCCGGATTTCCCAAAGCGGATGTCGTCGTGCTCGGCCCCAATGATCGCAAGGGCAATATGGTCGCGCGTTATCGCGGCAAAGCGGGCTCGAAATTGAAGCCGGTCCTGATCATCGCGCATTTGGACGTCGTCGAAGCGAAGCGCGAAGACTGGAGCACCGATCCATTCCAGTTCGTCGAGAAAGACGGCTACTTCTATGGCCGCGGAACGCAGGACATGAAGGACAGCGACGCCATTGCGGTAACCGATTTCATTCGCATGAAGAAGGAAGGATTCGTTCCCAACCGCGACATCATCCTGGCGCTGACGGCCGACGAAGAAAATGGCAAGTCCAACGGCGTCGATTGGCTGCTCAAGAATCACCGCGAACTCATCGATGCGGAATTTGCCTTGAATCCCGACTCGGGCGGCGTGCGGCCGGACAAGCCGCAGATTGTGGGATTCGAGGCAACCGAGAAACTCTACGGTGACTTTCAGGTGCTCGCCACGAACCCGGGCGGCCACAGTTCGCTGCCGATACCGGACAACGCGATTTACCACGTGGCCGATGCACTCGCGGCTTTGCAGAGGTGGACATTTCCGTTCGAGCTGAATGCCGTCACGCGCGAGTATTTCGCCCAAATGGCCAAGATCGAGACCGGGCAGAGGGCCGCCGATCTACGCGCCATCCTGGGGACGCCGCCGGATGCGAAGGCAGTCGAGCGGCTGTCGCAGGATACGCACATGAACTCGGTCATGCGCACCACCTGCGTCGCGACCATGTTGAGCGGCGGGCACGCCCCCAACGCGTTGCCGGGGCGGGCCGAAGCCAACGTGAACTGCCGCATTTTCCCCGGCCATTCGCAGGAGGAGATCCGCCTGCAGTTGGTCAAGCTGTTCAACGATCCGAAATTGACCGTCCGCTACCGGGGCAACGATGGCGAGCTGATGGATCACGGCTCGGATCGCAAAGCCATGGCGCCGCCGCCGCTGCGCGACGACGTCATGAATTCCCTGCGCAGCGTCGCCGCTAAGTTTTGGCCGGGTTTCACGGTGCTGCCGGTCATGGAAGCCGGCGCCTCTGACAGCATTTACACCATGAACGCTGGCATACCGAGCTACGGTATCAATGGAGTGGCAATCGAGCGAGAGGATGACCGGGCGCACGGCCGGGACGAGCGCGTCAGGATCGACGCGTATTACACGGGCGTCGAATTTTATTACCAGTTCCTCAAGGCGCTCACGACGCCGGCCCCATGACGGGCGGCGAGATCGCTCGCGAGCGCGCTATCGGCCCGCGAGCGCGCTATCGGGCAGTGCGCGGGACTGCCTGTCCAGACGCGCCGCTGCGAGCGAACTCGAACTGCAGCAGCCATTGCCGCGAGTCCTGGCTGTCCGCCGGTGCGAACTTCCATTTTTTTGCGGCCTCCAGGG
>DATHFW010000284.1:0-2440 GCA_035317945.1 Steroidobacteraceae bacterium
TTTGGCGCCGCATTGCTGGTGTCGATCCTCGACGGAGGCATTCAGGCCGCGGTCCAATCGAGCCGCGGCAACAGCGGCACCGTGATCGTCAATCCGTCAGGGACACAAGATGTCATGACGGAGGTACTGAAGGGAACCATCAACATTCCCCCAACGGTGGTCAAGCATCAGGGCGACCGCATCCAGGTACTGGTCGCGCGGGATTTGGATTTCAGGTCTGTGTATGAGCTCAAGTCCGTCGCTGAGCGCTAGCGGCGGCGCCGAAGCCTCGGCGCTCGCGCTCACCCTGCACGCGCTGCGGCCGCTTTTGAGCCGCGACGATGTGATGGAGCTGTGCATAAATCGTCCCCACGAGGCATTTCTCGAAACTCGTTTGGGATGGCAGCGCGAGCACCTGGCCTTTGCCGATTTCGACTGGTGCGGCCGGCTGGCGAAGCTGATCGCCAACTCCACTCAACAGCGCATCGATGCAACCTCGCCCCTGTTATCGGCGTCGCTGCCCAGCGGCGAGCGCGTGCAGATCGTCATGCCGCCCGCGACCACGCCGGGGTGCGTGGCGATCGCCATTCGCCGGCCGGCTGAAAGGGTTTGGAGCATCGAAGAATTGGCGGGCCGCGGCATTTTTCGGCGCGCGAAGCAGGCGGCTCAGTGTCTCGATGAGACTGAGCACGAACTGCTGCGACTGCTTGGCTTGGGCGAATTCGAGGCATTCATGCGTCTCGCGGTGGTCAGCCGCAAGAACATCGTGGTGTCGGGTCCGACCGGTTCCGGCAAGACCACCTGGACCAAGGCATTGATTCGCGAGATTCCGAGCGACGAAAGACTGGTGACCATCGAGGACGCCAAGGAACTGGTGCTCGATCGGCACCCCAATCACGTGCGTCTCTTTTATTCGAAGGACGATCAGGGCGTCGCGCGCGTCACGCCGAAGCAGTTGTTGGAATCGTGTCTGCGAATGAAGCCCGACAGAATTTTATTGGCGGAATTGCGCGCCGAAGAAGCATTCGATTATCTGCGCAACGTCAATTCCGGACATCCGGGTTCCATCACCAGCGTTCACGCCACCAGCGCGGAGCTGGCCTTCGAGCAACTGGTGCTATTGGTGAAGCAGAACCAAGGCGGCCGGGAACTCGCGCGCAGCGATATCAAAAGCCTGTTGTACATGCTGGTCGATGTGGTGATTCAGTTCGGCGTCGAGCGCCACGAACGATTCATCAAGGAGATCTGGTACGACCCGGAGCGTAAGCGGCAATGAGCGGACTGACTTCAATCATGAGTGATCGCGCCGTGGCGGACGACACAACGATGAATCTCGGCCTGCTCATGGAGAGCGCCCAGGTCCATCAAAAGCTCGCCGAGGGCCAGCTCGAAAAACTCCGCGCCCACACCGCAGACCTTGATGCGGTCGTGCGCGATGAAATCCGTCGCACGTTGGTCGATGAGTTGCAGTTGCTGACTGCCGAGACAACACGTGCGGCCCGGGCACTTCAGAAGCTGAGAGGCGGCGCCGCCTGGCGCGGCATGGTGTTGAGTCTTTCCGGCGCCATGCTTTGCGCACTGGTACCGATTGCCCTGGCGCGCTGGGCGCTGCCTTCGCCGGCGGACATCGCAACGCTGCGCGCCCGGCGCGACGAACTGGCGGCGAGTGTCGCGAAGCTCGAACAGCAGGGCGGCCGCATCGACTGGCGGCGATGCGGCGAAGCTAAGCGCCTGTGTGTTCGTGTGGACCGCAAGGCCCCGAGCTACGGCGAGAAGGCGGACTACTACGTGATCGAGGGCTACTAGGCATGAACTTGCCCGCCGTGCTCGAACAGCTGCAAAGCCCGAACGCCGTGGTGCTGGTGGCCGCACTCACCCTCGCGGCGGCCTTGTGCGCAAGGTTGCGCGCGCGGGGGCTGCGGCGCAGCGACGTAAACGCGCACAGGCGAGGCGCTCTGTTGGCCGACGGCGGGCCGATGCAGCGGCGCAGTGCCCGCCGCAGAAAATTATCTTCTGACTGCGTAAACCTGGCCGGCGCCACCATCCCGCAGGCGGACGAGACCAAACATTTTAAGCTCATCGGCACCACCGGCACGGGCAAATCCACCGCCATTCGAGAGCTCATGGGTTGTGCCATTGCGCGCGGCGATCGCGCCGTATTTGCAGATCCCGACGCAGGGTATGTCGAACATTTCTACGACCGCTATCGCGGCGACATCGTGCTCAATCCCTTCGAGCCGAATTCCGCCAAGTGGGATCTGTTCGCTGAGATTCAAGAGAGCTTCGATGTAGAACAGTTGGCGCGCGGTCTGATCCCCGACTCTGAGGATGCTTCGGCGCGCGAGTGGCGTGGCTACGCGCGCACCTTTCTCGCCGCCATCTTGCGCCGCTGCCGCTTTTCCGGCGCAGCCCACCCCGGCGAGTTGTGGCGTTTGCTGACCGTCGCGTCCGCGGACGAACT
>DATHFW010000285.1:0-3069 GCA_035317945.1 Steroidobacteraceae bacterium
AGCAGCATCGCAACCTGTACTACCACGGGCCTGACGAGCTTCTACTGTCCCGGGAATACCCTGACTCTGGGTCTCAGCATCCAGGGCCAAAACGGAGTCATGGCGAACAATTTGACCTTCGGTGTGGGCAATACCCAGACGATGTTGAACACCAACCCAACCTTCAATGTCTTTCCGCAGCTGGCCGGCAAACTTCCGGCCGGCAACGCGGGCACCTTTGATTATGGTTTGGCGTTCTTCTACGGCAAGCGCGTCGCGGTTGCCGTGGAAGGCAACAAGACGTCGGTCGGGACCGGTCCTTACATCGCGTTCTAGGCCAAGAACTCCGCGGCTACCCTTCATGTTGCGAGGCAGGATAGACTGCCTCTCAATGAATACCACGGCGTCTTCCACGGCGGCTGGCACCGGCAATCTCCAGCTCGAATATGTGTCTTCTCAAAGCATCGCGTCGCAGCCGGCGTCATGGTGGCAAAGTGTCCTGGGGGTGGTGGGATTCGAGCAGCCGCCCGCCATCGCTCGCACAAGGGTACCCGTTACCGCCAGCATGACGCGCTCGCTGCGTGCCGATGACTTGTGCGAGGTGTGGCGGGTCTGCGGACCCCGCGTACCGCTGTCGAGCGGCGAAACCGCACACACCCGCGTGCAGTATCGATATTCCGAGGATCTGTTGTTCGGGTCCCTCACCATCGCCGAGCACGCAATCGATGCGCGCAGCGAAGCGGGGGCGTTGCTGCGCGCCACTGAAATCGCCTATCAAGAAATCTTCGACGTCCTGAACGAAACCGCACATCGGCACCTGATTCGAATTTGGAATTACCTTCCCGACATCAACGCGCAAGCCGGGGACGATGAGCGCTATCGGCATTTCAATTCGGCACGCCAGATGGCGTTTCGCAAGTCCGGACGCGCCACCATGGGCACGGTGCCCGCTGCCAGCGCATTGGGCTCGCCCGCCGGCAGCCCGATATCCATTTATTTTCTGGCGGCGCGCAGGCCGCCCAAAATGATCGAAAATCCGCGCCAAACCAGCGCCTATCACTACCCGCCGAAATTCGGCAAGCACAGTCCGATTTTTTCGCGTGCCTGCGTTTGGGGCGAGTCCGGCGGCAGCAATTTATTCATCTCCGGTACCGCGAGCATCGTCGGCCACGAAACCATACATCGCGGCGATGTCGTCGCGCAGACGCGCGAAACCATGATCAACATCGGCGCGCTATTGGACGAGGCCAATCGCGTGGTCGGCGCAGCCCGATATTCTCTGGAAGGCCTGCGGCTCAAAGTGTACGTGCGCAAACCGTCGGATCTGGCCGCGATTGAGGCCACCCTGTCGCAGCTGCTGAAATCTGCGGCCGGCATCGTGTATCTGCAAGCCGACGTATGCCGCGAGGATTTGCTCGTGGAGATCGAAGCCGTCGGCTAGTCAGGCGTAATTGCACAGTGTAGTTGGGCGCAATAGGAGCTTAGAAAATGAACGATGCAAAATCCGATGCCAGGCATTACCGATGGGCAGAACTGCCGGCCGAGCCGATGAAAGGCGGCATAACGCGCCAGTTGATTACGGGCGATCGCATGATGATTGCTCACGTGCGGCTCAAAAAAGGCGATGAGGTGCCGCGCCATTCGCATGAGAACGAACAAATCACTTACATCCTCGAGGGCGCACTGCACTTTTGGTTGGGTCCCAAGGGCGACCGTGAACAGACCGTGCGCGCCGGCGAAGTATTGGTCATCCCATCGAATCTCGAGCATCGCGCCGTCGCGCTCGAGGACACGCTCGATGTCGATGTGTTCAACCCGCCGCGGCAGGACTGGCTGAACGGCACCGACGCTTACTTGCGCCGCTGAAGAATCTAGATCATCAGATGCGGCGGTACACGCGCATTGGCCGCGCGTTCGTAAGCCCTTGCGACTTGCAGCAGCAATCCATCTTGATTGCGGCTGGTCACCAGGGTAATTCCCACCGGCAGCCCGCCGACCAATCCTGCCGGCACCGTTAGGCTGGGATAGCCGGCGACCGCGGCCGCGCTCGCGATTTGCGACGATCCGCCGCCGCGCCGGTCTCCCCACACCGGGTCGATCAGGTCGGCCGGTCCGTTGCTAGGCCCCACTAACAGCTCGACTCCCTGTTGACCCAGCAGCGTGGCGAGGCCCTCGACATCTGCCGTGCGCTTCAAAGTCGCCAGCGCCTTTTGATAGGCATCATCGCTCAAGGGTCCTTTTGCGTCCGCCATTTCGAAGATTTCCTGGCCAAATACGATGAGTTCCTGATCCGCATGCGCGCGATTGAAGGCGATCAGGTCGGTGAGGTTCTTGCAATCGACCTGCGACGGGTCGAGCGTGCCGAGGTAGGCATTGATGGCATCCTTGAACTCGTAGAGCAAACCCTCAAGTTGCGAGTCGCCCATCTCGTCAAACGCCTTCGGGGGCTTCAAGTCCACCGTCACCGCGCCTTCCTGCTCGAGGGCCGCGCGCGCGTCGGCGAACAGCCGATTCGTATCCGGATGCGCGCCTTGCGGCACGGGCATGACGCCAACGCGCACGCCGCGCAGGCGAAAGGCTTCGATGTCCTTGCCGTGGGCACCGAAGCCCAGCGGCCGCTCGGCGATCACCGAGGCTAGAATTGCTGCATCCCCCACGGTGCGGCACATCGGGCCGGCCGTGTCCTGCCGCGGCGAAATCGGCACCACACCCTTGCCGCTGACGACGCCCACCGTGGGCTTGAAGCCCACGAGGCCATTGATGGAGGCGGGCGAGAGGATGGAGCCATTGGTTTCCGTGCCGATGGCCGCCGCACAGAAACTGGCCGCCGCGGCGACGCCGGAGCCGGCGCTCGATCCGGAAGGATTGCGGGCGGGGTCGTAGGCATTGCGGACCTGGCCGCCGACGCCGCTCCATCCGCTGCAGGAACGGGTCGATCGAAAATTTGCCCATTCGCTCAAGTTCGCCTTGCCCAGAAGAATCGCGCCGGCCGCGCGCAGCCGGGCAGCCAGCGGCGCATCGGCCGGGCGGAATGATCGGGCGAGTGCGAAGGACCCAGCGGTAGTCGCAACCGGATCGCGGGTTTCGATG
>DATHFW010000286.1:0-5941 GCA_035317945.1 Steroidobacteraceae bacterium
ATCGAGGGCGCGTTTCAATTCGTGCATGACGCGCAGTTCCACAGGATCCGCGCGGCGCGCGAATTCCTCGGCCTTGAGCCGCCCGATGCCGTGCTCCGCGCTGATGCTGCCGCCGAGACTCTCGACCAGATCGAACATGGCGTGCTCGAGGGCGTGCGTCCTGCTGTGGAAGAGCTCGAGGTCGGCGCCGGACTTTTGGCTCAAATTGAAATGCAAATTGCCGTCGCCGGCATGTCCGTAGGAAACGACGTCTCCCTCGGGAGCCAATTCGTTGGCCAGGGCGGTGCCTTTTTCGATGAGCAGCGGAATGGCGGACACCGGAACCGAGACGTCATGTTTGATGCTCGCGCCGTGGCGGCGCTGCGCCTCCGGCACGGATTCGCGCAATTTCCACATGGCCTGTGCCTGTGCCAGCGATGCTGCGAGCATCGCATCCTTGACGGTGCCGGCGGCCGCGGCGTCCTCGAGTTGCGAGGTCAAGAGGCTCGTCAGGTTTTGATTCGGATTGGGCGAGCTCAACTCGATCAGCAGGTACCAGGGGCTCTCGAAAGACAACGGGTTCGCGACGCCGCTTACGTACTTCACCGTCATCTCCACCGCGACCCGGGGCATCAACTCAAACGAGGTCACCTGATCGCCGGCGGCCGTGCGCAGCCGGGTGAGCAATTCGAGCGCGTGGCGCGGCGAGTCGATGCCGACCAGCGCGGTCGCCGTATCGGCCGGCAGCGGAAACAGCTTCAAGGATGCCGCCGTGATGACTCCCAAGGTGCCCTCGGCGCCGATGAACAGAGATTTGACGTCATATCCGGTGTTGTCTTTGCGCAGGCTCTTGAGCGCCGCAAGCACCCGTCCGTCCGCCAGAACCACTTCCAGTCCCAGCACCAAATCGCGCATCATCCCATAGCGCAGTACCGCCGTGCCGCCGGCATTGGTCGACAGATTGCCGCCGATTTGGGCGGTGCCTTCGGATCCCAAGCTCAAGGGAAACAGTCGATTCGCGTCGCGAGCTGCTGCTTGCACGCCGGCCAGCGTGCAGCCGACTTCAACGATCATCGAATAATTGGCCGCGTCGATATGTCGCACACGATTCAGGCGCCGCATCGACAGCACGATTTGCGAGCCGCTCTCGTCCGGCGTGGCGCCGCCGCAGTAGCTGGTATTGCCGCCGTGGGGCACAACGGCCACTTCGTCGCGATCGCAGAGGCTGAGGATTTTTGCGACTTCATCGACGCTTCTCGGCATGAGCACCAATGGCGTCGCGCCCTGGTACAGATGCCGAAAATCGGTCAGGTATGGCGCTACGTCGCCGGCGGAGTCCAGCCAACCGCCCGGGCCCACCGCTGCCTTGAGTTCCGCGAGGATCGCTGAACTAGGCGGCCGGGGCATGGACGGTGCTGATTGCAGTGCGCCGCAAAGTGGTCAGAGCCGCTTTCCCCCGCCGTCCCGCACCGCCGCCGGAACGGGTTTCAAGTCCCAGATCAGTCCAAAGAAGGACATCAGCTTCAACAGATAGAAGGTGACGTCGAATTCCCACCAATAAAAGCCCTGACGCACCGACGCTGGATAGTGGTGGTGATTGTTGTGCCAACCCTCGCCCAGGGTAATGATCGCGAGCCAGGGGTTGTTGCGGCTGGCATCACCGGTCTTGTAGCGCTGGCGGCCGAACACATGCGACAGCGAATTAATGGTGTACGTGCCGTGATAAACCAGCACGGTGGAGATGAAGAATCCCCAAACCAGCATCTGCCAGCCCGTGGTATGCAATCCCGGGGCGACATGCTTGAGGAGCACGCCGAGCAGGAATACGCCGACACCGAGGAGCGTTGGCACCACGATATCGAAGCGATCCAGGAACCGCAGCTCGGGGTATTTCAGAAGATCTTTGACGCGCGATAGATCCGCCGCAAAGTGCTTGTGGGACATGAACCAACCCATGTGGCTCCAAAAGAAACCGTGCTGCACCGGTGAGTGCACATCCTCGGGCTTGTCGGAATGCACGTGATGGTGCCGATGATGTGCTGCCCACCATATCGGGCCGCGCTGGACCGCGGAGGCGCCCAACATGCCGAAAATGAACTGTCCCACGCGCGAGGTCTTGAAAGTACGGTGCGAAAAATAGCGATGATAAAAACCCGTGATGGCGAACATGCGCACCAGGTACAGCGCAATCGTCACCGCCAGCGCGACCCAGCTGAAGCCCACCCAGATGACCGCCAGGCAGGCCGCATGCATCAACAGAAACGGCAGGACGCGAGCCCAATCGATGTGATGTCCCGAATCGAGCAGCGCCGGTTCCCGCGGCCGCGTCGCAAAGTCGCTGTTGCCAAACCACCGCGAGAGCTCATGACCCACGCGCACGGCGGCGGGAGGCTCGATCACGTTTTCATTTTCTGACGTCATAGCATTCCTAAGTCTTAAGTGCCGCGATTCTTTCATCCAACGGCGGATGGGTCATGAATAAGCGCATGATGCCGGCCGAGCTGCCGGTATTGATACCGAAGGCCTGCAGCTGCTGCGGCATCGGCTCTCCCTGGCTGCGTTTCAGCATCTGCAGCGCATCGATCATGTTGCCGGCGCCGGCAAGATCTGCGCCGCCCCGGTCAGCGCGAAATTCACGCCGCCGTGAATACCAACAAACAATCACGCTCGCGACGATGCCCAGTACGAACTGCGCCAACATGGTGGTCAGGAAAAAACCGATGCCCGAGCCCTGCCTGTCGTTGCGCAGGATTGCCCGGTCGACAATGCCGCCGATGATTCGCGCCAGAAAGATCACGAACGTATTTAGCACACCTTGCAAAAGCGCAAGGGTAACCATATCACCGTTTGCGACGTGCGTTATTTCGTGACCCAGTACCGCCTCGACCTGCGTGCGCGACATGCTGCGCAGAAGTCCGCTGCTGACCGCAACCAATGCCGCGTTGCGCCGTGCGCCGGTGGCGAAGGCATTCATTTCCTCGGCGTCGAAGATGCCGACTTCCGGCATGCCGATACGGGCTTGCTCGGCCAACCGCTTGACCGTGCCGACCAGCCATCGCTCCAATTCGGACTGGGGATTCTCGATGACGCGCACGCCCATCATGCGCTTGGCGGTCCACTTGGACAGGGCCAGCGAAATGAGCGATCCGCCAAAGCCAAAAATGGCGGCAAAAACCAGCAGGCTGCCGGTGCCGCCCTGCATCAAGTGCACGCCGAAGGCGTTTTCGACGATGAACAGCACGACGCTGAGCAGCGCCAGGACGGCAAGGTTGGTGACGATGAAGAGAAAAATGCGTTTCATGGGACTTTTGATCGCAATAAATAGCCGCAATATGGTAACGCGGCATAGTAAAGATCGGGCCGTTGCGGTTCAATTTCAAGGCCGATACGCGGACAAGTTCGCGTATGTGCCTGTAATATCAAGCATTAACTTTTCAGAGTTGGGGCATGCAGTATAGGGATTATTACGAAATTCTCGGGGTAACCCGCGGCGCCGATGCCGACGAGGTGAAGCGCGCCTACCGCAAACTGGCGCGTAAGTATCACCCTGACGTCAGCAAGGAAAAGAACGCCGAGGACAAATTCAAAGAAGTTCAGGAGGCCTACGAGGTGCTGCGCAATGCGGACAAGCGCGCCGCCTACGACCAGCTGGGCCGCGATTTTCGCAACGGACAGCAGTTTCGGCCGCCGCCGGATTGGTCGCAGCGGTTTGGGCAGCCGGGAGGCCAGCGGTTTTCGGAAATGAACGGTTTCAGCGATTTCTTCTCCAGTCTTTTTGGCGGGTCGGGTTTCGGCGCCGGCGCCTCGGGGCACGCCGAGTCGGATGCCGGCCATCTGGACGTCACGGTGGAAGAGGCCTTCGCCGGAACGAAGCGCCGCCTCACGCTCAGCGAGAATGGCCGTCAACGCCAGGTCGATGTGCAAATTCCCGCCGGCGTCACCGAAGGACAAACGCTGCGCATTCCGGGCGTAGGCGGACGTACCTCATTGATATTTCGCATCCGCTTGCGCCCGCATCATCTTTATGAGGTCGTCGGCAAAGATGTGCAAATCGAATTGCCGCTGGCGCCTTGGGAAGCGGCCTTGGGCGCGAAGGTCGCCGTGCCCACACTCAAGGGAACCGTGGAATTGACGGTGCCTGCGGGCGCACAGTCGGGGCAAAAACTGCGGCTGCGGGCGCGCGGGTTCCCGGGCACTCCCAGCGGTGACCAGATCGTCACGATCAAACTGGTGACGCCCGTGGCGCAAACGCCGACAGCGAAAGAGGCATACGAGCGCATGAAGCGCGATTTCCAATTCGATCCTCGCGCCGACTGGCCGTAGGAGACTGCCGCCGGGCGCGGTAGACTTTGCCGACCGTTCACTTGAGGAGTTGGCCGTGCGATACACAATTCAGATCAACGGGAAGGCTCGCGAGGTCGAGGCCGATCCGCAAATGCCGCTGTTGTGGGTGCTGCGTGATTTGCTCGACATGAAGGGCACCAAGTTCGGCTGCGGCAAGAGTTTTTGCGGGGCCTGTACCGTGCATCTCAATGGAGCCGCCACGCGGTCCTGCGTAACGCCCGTCTCGTCGGTGGGCTCCTCATCGATCACCACCATCGAGGCAGTTGCCGGCACACCGACGGGCCGCGCGGTGCGAGACGCCTGGCTGGCGCTCGATGTCATGCAATGCGGCTATTGCCAGGCCGGGCAAGTCATGTCGGCCAGCGCCTTATTGGCGAAGAACCCCAGGCCCAGCGACTCGGACATCGACAAGGCCATGTCGGGCAACATTTGCCGCTGTGCGACCTACACGCGCATTCGCGCGGCCATCAAACAAGCCGCCGGAATGCCGAGCGCCGATAGCCGGGACACCTTCGTATGATGCGCGCCAAAGACAAGGTGGCTTCGGCGGGGGACGAATCGCGGCGCGCCTTTCTTCGTGCCGGCGTGGCAGTGGGCGGTGGGTTGCTGCTCGATTTCTCGCTGCCGGGCGTCCTCAACGCTCGCGCGAATGCGTCCGGCTCTCCCAGTACGCTCAATGCGTTCGTTCAAATCGCGAATGACGGTGCCGTCACCATCATTTCCAAAAATCCGGAAATCGGTCAGGGCATCAAGACCATGCTGCCCATGTTGATCGCGGAGGAACTCGACGTCGATTGGGCGGATGTTCACATCGAACAGGCGCTCAGCGATCCGGCCAAGTACGGTGTGCAATTCGCGGGCGGCAGCCGCGCGACGCCGCTGAATTGGGAGGCGCTGCGGCGCGTCGGCGCCGCAGGCCGGCAGATGCTCGTGAGTGCCGCGGCCCAAACCTGGTCCGTACCGGCCGCCGAATGCGAGACGGCATCCGGCAAAGTGGTGCACGTGCCCACCAAACGCTCTTTGAGCTACGGTCGTTTGGCGTCGAAGGCCGCAACCCTCCCGGCACCGGATCTGGCGCAGGTGCCGCTCAAGGACCCCAAAAATTTCAAAATCATCGGCAAGCCGCATCCCGGCATCGACAGTCCACGCGTGCTGGCAGGCGAACCCCTGTTCGGCATCGACGTCACCGTGCCCGGCATGCTGCATGCCGTATTCGTGAAGTCGCCGGTGTTCGGCGGCACCGCGGTCAAAGCCAACCTCGATGTGATCAAGTCCCAGCCCGGCGTGCGCGATGCATTCATCGTCGCCGGCGGGCCGGTCTTCAACGGCCTCGCCAGCGGCGTTGCCATCGTCGGTACCAATTGGTGGCAGCTCAACCAAGCACGCGAATTGCTCGAAGTGACCTGGGATGAAGGCGCGGCGGCGTCGCAGAGTACGGAAGGCTTTGCGAGTCAAGCGGCCACGCTGTCAAACCAAGCTCCGGCAACCAAACTCATCAGTGAGGGCGACGTGACTTCCGCGCTTGCCTCTTCGGTGCGCACGCTGCAGGCGGCGTACAGCTACCCATTTATTTCGCACGCCACCCTGGAGCCGCAGAACTGCACGGCGCATTTCCACG
>DATHFW010000287.1:0-4408 GCA_035317945.1 Steroidobacteraceae bacterium
ATGATCACGCCGGATCAAGTGCGCGGCAAGCACGCGACGCTCCAGGACGCGGTTCTACAGCACGAATGGCCGACGCTCGATGCCGCGCGCGGCAAGGTGATTTTTCTCATGGACCAGCGGCCGGTCGGGCCGGTGTATCTCTCGGGACACCCGAGCCTTCGAAATCGCGTGATCTTTACCAACGCCGAATCGGGCCAGCCCGACTGTGCCTTTACCGAAGAGAATGACGGCTCGCAGGAGACCATCGCGGCACTGGTGCGCAAGGGTTATCTGGTGCGCACCCGAACGGATGCGGACACGAAACAGGCACGCACCAACGACACCACCCGCCGCGAGCTCGCCTTGGCCAGCGGCGCGCAGCTCTTGAGCACCGATTACCCCGCCTCCGAACCATCGCAATGGACCGGATATTCGGTCAGCCTGCCCGGCGGCGCCGTCGCCCGGTGCAATCCGGTCGAGGCGCCGCCGTCCTGTTCCAATCCGGGAACTACGCCGATTCGGCGCCTGTCAGAATAAATCTGACGTGATCTGACGTGAGCCCGGCCCAATGGCCTGGGTGTAAGATTGGAAAATCGGAGCGTACATTAAGGTGGCGAAGTGACCCTAAAGAAATCAAGATTGGATCCGGCATTTCTCGATCGGCAAAAGAGCCGGCTCACGGAACTGCGCAAGCAGATTCTACAGGTGAGGCGCGGGCAATCGGGCGAGCAGGACGCCGTCAATGCAGAATCGAATGATGCAGCGCGCGAGTTCGAGGACGGTGCTCAGAAGCTGACGACGCTCGAGCTCGAGGGCAATCTGGCCGCGGCGGACGATAATCGATTGAGCAACATCGAACGCGCCTTGCAAAAGATTGCCGATGGTACGTATGGCTTGTCCGACAGCAGCGGAGCGCCGATTTCCGTCGAGCGGCTTGACGCCTCTCCGGAAGCGCTCTATACGCTGGACGAACAGAAATCGCGCGACGTCGCGCGCTGATGCACACCGCTTGAGGAGTAACAAACATGTCTGCACCGACTGAACGAGCGATTCTTGCCGGCGGCTGCTTCTGGGGCGTGCAGGATTTGCTGCGCCGTTACCCCGGTATCGTTTCCACGCGCGTCGGCTATTCGGGCGGCGATGTGCGAAATGCCACGTACCGCAACCATGGCACTCACGCCGAAGCGATCGAAATCATTTTCAATCCCAAGGTCATCAGCTACCGCAAGCTGCTCGAATTTTTCTTCCAGATTCATGATCCGACCACCCTGAACCGCCAGGGAAACGACCGGGGCTTGAGTTATCGCTCGGCCATTTTTTATACCAGCGATGAACAGAAGCACGTCGCCGAAGACACCATTGCGGACGTCGAAGCCTCGGGTCTATGGCCCGGAAAGGTCGTGACGGAAATCGCGCCGGCGGGTGATTTCTGGGAAGCGGAACCTGAACATCAGGACTATTTGGAGCGAATTCCTAACGGCTACACCTGCCATTTCATTCGCCCAGAGTGGAAGCTTCCGGTTCGCGCCACCGCCAAACAGGCATAAACCTGAGACTAGGATGCGCGCCTCACGCGCGTATCCTATTGTATTTAAAGTAATTATTTCGTCCGGCGCGAGATTCTCGCGGCCCCGGCCACGCCCGCGCACAAGCGGCTGACCGCCCGAGGGACCTTCCGCTCCGCTGACAAGTATTTGGGCTAAATTCGCTTGAAAGCCTCGTGTTTTGTTCCTAGGCTACTGTATAAATCGTAGGCAATCGAAGGTCTTGCGCGCGTTTATTCAATAAAATTCAGAAAGAACCGCATTCATTTGGCTTTGAGGGGTGGAGACATCATGGCTACACAGGCTCGATCGATCGCTTCGCTGACCATCTCATTCGGGCTTGTCGCCATTCCCGTAAAGCTCTATTCGGCGACGGTCTCCTCAGAAAGAATCTCCTTCAATCTGCTGCGTCAAAAAGACGGCTCGCGCGTGAAGCAGCAATACGTTGCCGTCAATGACGGGAAACTCGTTGAGCGCTCTGAAATGGTCAAGGGCTATGAGTTCGCCAAAGACCAATACGTGATGTTCAGCCCGGAGGAATTGAAAGCACTCGAGGATACGACCAGTCACGCCATCGACATCGGCCAGTTCGTGCCGCTGGAATCCGTGGACCCGCTGTATTTCGACGGCACCTATTATTTGGCCCCCGATAAGGGGGGCGCAAAGCCCTATACGCTGCTGGCAACCGCATTGCGCAAAGCGCGCCAATGCGCGGTGGGACGGTGGATCTCGCGCGGCAAGGAGCACATCGTGGTGATCAGGCCCATCGAGGATGGGCTCGCGATGCACCAGCTGCATTTCAAGGCCGAGGTTCGCGATCTCAAAGATTTAGGAATCGAGGCTGCCCCAGTATCGGAACCGGAATTGAAACTGGCGCACCAGCTCATCGATCACCTGGCGGCAAAACGCTTCGACCCCAATGAATACGCGGATGAGCACCGGGCGCGCGTGCAGACGGCCATTCAGAAAAAAGTCGAAGGCAAGGAGGTGTCCATCGCCGAAGGTCCGGTCGCCGCGGCAGGCGGCAATGTCATCGACTTGATGGCGGCCCTGCGCGCCAGCATCGATGCGCGAGGATCTACGCCTAAGGATTTGAAGGAACGCAAGGCGCCGAAGCGTGCGGCCGCGCAGGGGTCAGCCCGCAAAACCGCCCGACGATGAGATGCATGCCTACGACACTAAAGATCTCGAGCGACTGTTCGGATTACCGGCGTCGGCAGTTCGTGCCTTAAGCCGCGCAGGCAACATTCATCCGGTCAGGCGCGGCGGCAAGCTTCACTATTCCTTTCATGACCTGGTGGTGCTGCGCACGGCCAGTGCGCTGCGCGCCGCGAAAATCTCATCGCAGAAAATCAACAAGACCTTGCAGGAACTGCGCTCCGCGTTGCCCGCGGATTCAGCGCTCAATCAACTCTCCCTAACGGCGCTCGGCAATCGAATCGCGATCCGCGAGGGACAAACGCTGCGGGAGTCCGAGTCTGGCCAGTATGCGTTGGCTCTGGAGATCGTCGAGGAGAAAGGCCGTCTGCATGTGATCACGCGGCAAGACGCGGCTGCAGCGCCCGATACGTCTGGCGAAGAACATTTTACCAAGGGCTTGGCGCTCGAGGAAACCGATCCGCCGGCGGCGCGCAGCGCCTACGAAGCGACCCTCAAAGCGGATCCGAATCATCTGGAGGCGCGGATCAATTTAGGGAGGCTGTTGCATTTGGACGGCCGCCTGGCCGAAGCGGAACAGGTCTATCGATTCGGCGGTCAGGCGGAGCCGTTTCTGGTATTCAATCTCGCGGTGCTGCTGGAGGATCTGGGCCGCGAGCCTGAGGCCATCGTCGCATACCGTGAAGCGCTGGCTCTCGATCCTCAGTTCGCCGATGCCCACTTCAATCTTGCTCGTCTTTACGAGCGAGCCAGAGACCCGAAGTCCTCGTTGCGCCACCTGCTGGCATACCGGCGCATGATGGATCAGGGCGCGTGATGGCGAAGAGCGCGCTTAACCTCTATCAAACCAAACGCGATTTTTCGAAAACCGCCGAGCCTTCCGGCGAGCGGCGCGTGGCGCCCTCCCCGCGATTGCGCTTCGTGGTGCAAAAGCACGCCGCCCGGCAACTGCACTACGACCTGCGCTTGGAATGGGAGGGCGTGTTCAAATCCTGGGCCGTGGCGCGCGGCCCGTCGAACGATCCGGCCGACAAGCGTCTCGCCGTGGAAGTGGAAGATCACCCGCTCGACTACGGCGATTTCGAAGGCACCATCCCGAAAGGCGAATACGGCGGCGGCACGGTTCTCTTATGGGACCGCGGCTACTGGATCCCGGAAGGAGCCAAGTCGACGCAAGACGCCTTCAAGGGCGGCGACCTGAAGTTTGAATTGGAAGGCCAAAAGCTTCAGGGCAGCTGGGTACTGGTGCGCATGCGCGGCGACAAGTTCGGCGGCAAACGAACCAACTGGCTGCTGATCAAGCACCGCGATGACAGCTCGAAATCCGGCGGCGCCGAAGCGCTGCTGAATGAGGACCGCTCGGTCGCCTCTGGCCGATCCATGGAACAAATCGCCGCCGGCGCGGGCAAACCCCCGAAACCCTTCATGCTCGCCACCACCAAGCCCGGCAAGGCCAACGCGGTCTGGATCGGCAAAAGCCCCGAGGACGAACCCTCGTCGCGCGCGCCGCCAGGGCCCGCAACGCCCGCGACGTCGGCGACCACCGCGGCACCGAAATCCGCACCAGCCGCGAAGGCAGAGAAGCCCGTTCGCGCAAAACCCCCTCGCGCCAAGCCCGTGATGGCGCGCGCTATGCCGAAGTTCATCGAACCGCAGTTGAGCAAACTGGTTGAGCGGCCGCCGGACCAAGCCGGTTGGGCACACGAGGTCAAATTCGACGGCTATCG
>DATHFW010000288.1:0-13717 GCA_035317945.1 Steroidobacteraceae bacterium
CAACCCTGCGTCTGGATAATGAAGAAGACACTCTGTACGAGGATGGTCTGGACCTCGAGGACGAGTCAGGCCCGTTAACCGGCAAAGACGGCAGGGACGATACGCAGTAGCCAGGCTCGTCCCGGCGGCGCTCTGCACTAACGGACCGCAATGAGCAGGACGGCGCCCAGAGCAATGGCGAGGACGCCGCTCAGGCGCAGTGTGGTCAGACGTTCCTTGAGAAAGATCACCGCAATGGCAGTGCCGAATAGGATGGAGGTTTCGCGGAGCGCGGCGAGGCGCGGGGTTGCGCCGAACCGAAATGCCAGCAACGCAAATCCGTAGGTGATAATCGACAGCGCGCCCGCGATCAGACCAGGCTTCCATTGCCCGGCGGCGGTTGCAAAGAAGGACCTGCCTCTCCAAATCGCGAATAATGTGCCCAACGCACCGCCCAGCAGCAGGAATGTCCAGACGATGTAGCTGAGAGCCGTGGGCGCGGCGCGCACGCCCTGTGCGTCGATCACCGTATAAGAAGCGATGCACAGGCCCGTGAGCATGGCCCAAAGAAGCGCGCTGCGCTCCATCTTGTGGCTGGCGCCGATCAACATTACTCCGCAGGCGATGGCGAGGATCCCAAGGATCACAGCAACCGAAATGGGCTCGTGGAAAATGGCCACGGCGCCGGCCGCTGCCAGCAGCGGCGCGATGCCGCGCGCAATCGGGTACGCCACCGTCATGTCCGACTGTTCGAAGGACTTGATCAAGGAGAACAAGTACAGCCCGTGCACCACGGCGGACGGGATCAGCCAATTCCAGGCGTTCGCGGGCAAGGGCACGAGAAACACCGCCGGCGCCAGTATCAAGGCGCTGAACCCATCGATCAGGGCTCGACGCGACATTTTGTCGTTGCCGGCTTTGAGGATGGCGTTAACGACGGCGTGAGCGAGGCCGGATATCAGAATAAGAATGGAGGCGGTATTTTCCACTTAGCCGGGGATGCGTCCCGCGTCTTAGGTTTGCGTCGCTACGGTTTTGAGACGGGAAGTCGCGGTAATGGCTCCGGCGCCTCCGCCAGAAAATAAGCCATCATGGCGAGCACCGCGACCTGCCGGCGGATATTGTCCGGCTCGATTTTATCCAGAGTGTCAGCGGGACTGTGGTGATAGTCGAAGTAGGTTCGCGTGTCGACGATGGGCGACAACGTGGGCACGCCGAGCGCATCCATGGATTCAACGTCAGAACCTCCCGCCTCCCCGCGATGGTCCAAAATGCCCGCACCCATCGGCGCCAGCGACTTCATCAGCGGCTTCAGCTGCGTCATGCTCTCCGGCGTGATATGCGCCGATACGCCCAGCGGTCGTCCGGCGCCGTTGTCGCTCTCGATGGCAGCTATGTGCCGTATGAGCGTGGCGCTGTTTAATTTCGCGTAGGTCTGTCCACCGGAACTTCCATTCTCCTCGCTCATCCACCCGACGAAGCGAATCGTGCGCCGTGCATGCAACCCCATCGATTGCAGCAAGTGCACCGCTCCCATGGCCGAAGCAACGCCGGCGCCATCGTCGATTGCGCCTTGCGCAAGGTCCCATGAATCGAGATGGCCTGACACAATCACGATCTCCTCGGGCCGTTCCCGCCCCGCCCAATCGGCGATCACGTTGTGGCTGTCGGCATCCGGCAAAGTCTGCGGCAGTAGTTTCAAGCGCAGGGTGACCGGCCCTTCAGCGGCAAGCCGCGACACCCACATCGCGTCCTCAGCACTCAAGGCTGCCGTCGGAATCTTGGGCACCTTGGGATCGTAGTCCATGACGCCGGTATGCGGCAGCCGATAGTTCGCCCCGCCCACGGCTCGAATCAGAGCGGCGGTTGCGCCGGCGCGAGCGGCAGCCACGGCGCCCTGCACCCGGTACACGACCGCCTGGCCGTAAGCGCTTCCGGCCCGGCCGTTGAGCGCCAATTCTTCATCGAAAGGCACATCGAACAGTACGATCTTGCCTCGAGCTTCCGCCTCATGGGCGCTCAACTCATCGAAACTGTGCACGACCAGGACTTGTCCGGAGATGCCTTGGGGCGGGGTGGCCGTTGAACCGCCCAGGGTCGTCAAGGCCAAATGTTGCGTGACGCCCAGCGGGCGGCCCGGATAGTCGATGATCTCGGCCTGCTCTTCGCCGCGCACCCAATGCGGCACTTTCACCGCTTGCAAAGTCACGGCCAGACCGCCGGCGCGTAGCGCGTCGGCGATTTGTTCCACGGCCGCTTCGGCCTGACGCGAACCGCTTATTCTTGGGCCGATTTTGTCGCATAGATCTGCCAGGCGGCGATAGGCCCATTGATCGTCCAGTCCGGCAGCGCGAACGCGATCAAGAATCGCGGCCATGTCGCCGTTCGGCTCCGGCTCGCTGGCCAAGGTGGAACTCACCAGAAGTGCGCTGATCAGCGCCCATCGAAGCGCCATTTTTGCTATGGACATCCGAACAGTGTACCCAATTGACCAGGCATTAAACTATCTTAACAATCCAGCCATTCGCGTTTAATCGCCAAAAGCACAGCGTGACGGCCATGAAGAGCCAACTATGCGCAGGCGCGGTCTGCGGCTGTGCGCTTGCCGCGCTTGCCGCGCTCGCTTCCTGCAGCGTCGGTCCCGCCTATAAGCGACCCGACATCCCATTGCCGCCCCAATGGCAGGAGACTTCCAATGAGGCCGCGGCGGTCTGGCCCAGTGCGGATTGGTGGCACGGATTCGGCTCAGAGAAGCTCGATGAATTGATTGCCGAAGCCCAGCGCAGCAATGATGATTTGGCCGTTGCGATCGCCAGGGTGCAAGAGGCCGACGCGCAGGCGCGCATTGCCGGTGCTCCCCTGCTTCCATCCCTTGATTTTACCGCCGATGCGAACCGGCAGGAGGCGCAGCTCACCAGCGGCGGCCACGGCACGTTCAACACCTTCAATCCCATGTTCACCGCCAGCTATGAACTGGATTTTTGGGGCAAGAACCGAGCCTTGCGTGCTGCCGCACGCGCGACCGCGATTGCCAGCCACTATGACAAGGAGACGGTGGCACTGACGGTCGTCAGCAGCGTCGCGACGACTTATTTCCAAACCCTCCAATTCCGCGATCGGCTTGACGTTGCACGCCAGAATCTCGTCAACGGTCAGAAAATTCTGCGCGGTCTGCAACTCCAGCAGACCGCCGGCATTGCAACTGCATTGGATGTGGCGCAACAGGAAACGACCGTGGCGCTTCTGGATGCGGCGATCCCGCCGCTGGAGCAGCAGTTTCGCCAGACTGTCAATGCGCTGGCTCTGCTGCTCGGCAAGACGCCGGAATCGATCGACGTCGATACCGGAACGCTGAATTCCCTGAAGAGCCCCTTGGTCGTCGAGGGTTTGCCCTCGCAGCTGTTGTCGCGCCGCCCGGACGTGGCAGAATCGGAACAGCAGCTGATCTCGGCCAATGCCGACATCACCGTTGCGCGCGCGGCATTGTTCCCAAGTATTCAATTGACTGCGGGCGGCGGCTATGAGAGTTCAGCCCTAAGCTCGCTGATCAATCCGGCGAGCCGCGTTTGGTCGGTGTCCGCCGGTCTCACCCAACCGATATTTCACGGCGGCGCGCTTCGCGGCCAGGTGGCGTTCAGCAATGCGCTGTATGCCGAATTGTTGAGCACTTACCACAAGACGGTCATCTCCGCGTTTGGCAACGTTGAAAACGCGTTGGTTGCGGCCCGGCAAACCAAGGAGCAACAGATCAGGCAGCAAAAGGCGGTGGATACTGCGCAGCGGGCGTTTCGGTATGCCCAGATTCAAATGTCGGCGGGCACCGTCAACATATTGACCGTCCTCAACACAGAAAATGCTCTCTTCAGTGCGCAGGATGAATTGGTCCAGGTCCAGTACTTACACTTGCAGTCGCTGGTGGATTTATTCACCGCGCTCGGCGGTGGATGGCAACAAGGGTGATGTAGATGACGCATTTTTCGACGTTCCAAAAACGCGCACTGATCGGCGGCCTCGCTCTGGTCCTGCTTGTCATTGCGTGGCGTACGCTGATCTACAAGCCGGCCGATGCCGCCACGCGCACGTCGCCGCCCGCGATCGCCGTCGACACCGCCGCCGCGAATCACACCGACGTGCCCATCTATCTTGAAGGTCTGGGTACGGTACAAGCCTTTTACACCGTGACGGTGACCGCACGCGTCGACGGCGAGCTGCAGAAAATCGGCTTCACCGAAGGACAAGAGGTCCACAAGGGAGACTTGCTCGCGCAAATCGATCCCCGCCCAAACCAGGCCGCTTATGAGCAGGCGGTGGCCACCAAGGCGAAGGATGCGGCAATGATGGAAAATGCCAAGCGCGATGTCGAGCGTTACGCCCTGCTGCAGCCCCAAGATCTGGCGAGCAAGCAGACCGTCGATACAGCGCGTGCGCTGCTCGATCAGCTCACCGCCCAGGTTCAAGTCGATCAGGCTGTCATCGACAACGCCCGCACGCAGCTCGACTACACCCGCATCACATCGCCGATCAACGGCCGCACCGGCATTCGCTTGGTTGATCCGGGCAATATCGTGCATGCGGCTGGAACCACCGGAATTGTCGTGGTCACGCAGGTGCAGCCTATATCCGTCATCTTCACCTTGCCCGCGGAGAACTTGAGTGTTATCGGCGCCGCGCTTGCCGCGGGGCCGGTTAATGTCACGACGCTGTCCCGGGATGGAAAGACCGAACTCGACCAAGGCACGCTGACGCTGATCGACAATCAGATCGATCAAGCCACCGCAACGGCGAGGCTCAAGGCCACCTTCGCCAACACGCACAACACGCTATGGCCGGGACAGTATGTGAACGCGCGCGTGCTCGTTCGCACCGATCGCAACGCATTGACGCTGCCGACAGCGGCGGTGCAGCTCGGTCCGAATGGTCCTTTTACGTATGTCATCAAGAACGATTCCACCGTGGAGGTCCGTTCTTTGACGTTGGGCGAAGAAAGCGGCGGCATGACCGTGATCAAGAGCGGCATCGTCTTGAACGAGCGCGTCGTCACCAGCAACCAATACCGGCTGCAGTCGGGAGTTCACGTGCGCGACAACGCCAGTGCGGCTGAACCCAAAAAGCAAGCGTCCGCCAAAGCATCATGAGCATCTCAGAACCGTTCGTCCGCAGGCCGATTGCCACATCGCTGTTGATGGGCGGCATTTTCCTGGTGGGGCTGGTCGTATTTCCATTGTTGCCGGTGGCGCCTCTGCCGCAGGTGGACTTTCCGACCATCTCCGTGTCCGCCACCCTTCCGGGCGCCAGTCCGGAAACCATGGCCTCATCGGTCGCGACACCCCTGGAAACTCAATTCGCGCAAATCTCCGGCCTGTCGCAGATGACCTCCACCAATGCGCTCGGCTCCACATCAATCACCCTGCAATTCGACCTGAATCGCAACATCGATGCGGCGGCGCAGGATGTGCAAACGGGAATTGACGCCGCCGGCGGCCAACTGCCCAAGAACCTGCCGTCTCCTCCCACCTATAAGAAGGTCAATCCTGCCGATTCGCCCATTCTTTTGCTCTCCGTGCATTCGGATGTTCTGCCGGTGACCACGGTGGACGATTACGCCGAGAATATCCTGGCGCAGCAGATATCGCAGATTCCCGGCGTCGCGCAGGTGAGCATCGGCGGCCAACAGAAGCCGGCCGTGCGCGTGCAAGTCGACCCCACGAAATTGGCGGCATTGGGTTTGGAGATGGAAGATGTTGCCAACGTGATCGTCGCAGCCACGGTCGACGCACCGAAGGGCTCGATCAACGGTCCGACGCGCAGCATGACGATCTACGCCAACGATCAGTTGCTGAAGGCTGCGCCCTGGAATGATGTCGTCGTGGCCTACAAGAATGGCGCGGCGGTGCGCATCCGCGACATCGGCGTGGCGGTCGACGGCCCGGAAAACAGGCTGGTCACCGCCTGGCAAAATGGCCGCAACGGCATTTTGCTGCTGATTTTCAAGCAACCCGGCGCCAACGTCATCGAGGCCGTGGATCGTGTCCAAGCGCTGTTGCCGCATGCGCTTGCCTCGGTGCCGCCCTCGATCAAGGTCGACACGGTCGCCAATCGAACCACCACCATCAAGGCATCGGTGGAAGACGTGGAGCGCACTTTGTTGATCACCATCGTGCTGGTGGTGCTGGTGATTTTTCTGTTCTTGCGCAATGCCTGGGCAACCATCATCCCCGGCGTCACCGTACCGCTCGCGCTGCTGGGCACCGTGGCAATGATGTACGTCCTCAACTTCAGCCTGGACAACTTGTCCTTGATGGCGCTCACCATCGCCGTGGGTTTCGTGGTAGACGATGCCATCGTCATGCTGGAGAACATCTACCGCCACATCGAGGAAGGCCTGACGCCGCTGGAGGCGACCTTGAAGGGCGCCGGCGAAATCGGTTTCACGATTCTGTCCATCAGCATCTCCCTGGTCGCGGTGTTCATTCCGCTGCTGCTCATGGGCGGCATCATCGGCCGGCTGTTCCGCGAATTCGCGATCACCATGACCATGACCATCGTGGTTTCCGCCTTCGTTGCACTGACGCTCTCGCCCACCATGTGCGCCTTGTTCCTGCGCGATGAAAAGCATGCGAAGCACGGCAAAGCCTACATGGTGATCGAACGGGGCTTCGACAAGCTGCTGGCCGGCTATACCCGGGGCCTGGATTTCGTGCTGGATCACAAGCGCGCGACGCTCGTGACCTTTCTCATTACGCTCGCCGCGACCGTGATGCTGTACATCGAAATACCCAAGGGCTTCTTTCCGCAACAGGACACCGGCATCATTTCGGGATTGACCGATGCGCCTCAGGACATCTCATTCGAAGAGATGGTGCGCCGGCAGCATGCCGTGTTCGATGTGGTGGAGCGCGATCCGGACATCGCGAGCTACGGCACCGGTATCGGCGGCAATCGGCCGATCAACACCGGCTTCGTCATTCTGGGGCTCAAACCCTTGAGCGAGCGCAAATCCAGTGCCGACGAGATCATCACCCGCTTGCGTCCGCAGCTTGCGAAGGTGCCGGGTATCCAATTGTTCCTGCAGGCGTCGCAGGATCTCAATGTCGGCGGCCGAACCTCTCGAACTCAATACCAGTACACGGTCCAAGACGCGGACATCAACGAACTCAACGAGTGGGCGCCGAAGTTGCTCGAGGTACTGAAGAAACAGCCGACGCTGCGCGATGTCGCCTCCGACCAGCAGACCAGCAGCGGCATGTTGACGCTGGAAATCGATCGCGATCAGGCCTCGCGCTTCGGCATTCAGCCGCAAGCGATTGACCAGGCGCTCTACGACGCTTTTGGCCAACGTCAGGCCGCCCAGTTCTTCACGCAGGCCAACAGCTACCACGTGGTCCTGGAAATCACACCGTCGCTGCAAGGCGATCCTGATTCTCTGAAAAAACTGTATCTTAAATCGCCGCTGACCGGCCAGATGGTGCCGCTGTCGGCGATGACGAAGTTCGACACCCAGCACGTCACCTATCTGTCGATCAACCATCAAGGTCAATTTCCGGCGGTGACGCTGTCCTTCAATCTCGCCCCGGGCGCCGCGCTGGGCGATGCAGTCGATGCGATCAACCGCGCATCCGTGGACATGCATTTGCCGGCAACCATCACGGGGAACTTCCAGGGCACGGCGCAGGCATTTCAAAGTTCATTGAAAAGCCAGCCCTACTTGATTCTTGCGGCGCTGGTGGCGGTATACATCATCCTCGGCATGCTCTACGAGAGCTACATTCACCCATTGACGATTCTCTCGACGCTGCCGTCGGCCGGGGTGGGCGCGCTCTTGGTGCTGATGTTGTTTCACATTGAGCTGTCGGTCATCGCCTTGATCGGCATCATCTTGCTGATCGGCATCGTCAAGAAGAACGGCATCATGATGGTGGATTTCGCGCTGCAGGCGGAGCGCGAGCAGCATCTGTCGCCGCATGACTCCATCCGGCAAGCCTGTTTGATGCGATTTCGCCCCATCATGATGACCACGATGGCGGCCTTGCTGGGAGCCCTGCCCTTGGCGCTGGGACACGGCACCGGTTCGGAGCTGCGGCGGCCGTTGGGCTACACCATGGTAGGCGGCCTGATCCTGAGTCAGGCGCTGACGCTGTTTACCACGCCCGTCATATACTTGTACCTGGACGAATTCAGCATGCGCATGCGGGGCCGCCGCAGCAAGAAACGCGCTGAGGCTGCCTTGGCCGCCCAAAGCGGGACATCGGCGCTCGGGGAGCACTAGTGAAGATTTTGCTGGTCGAAGACAATGAACGGGTCACCCAGTTCGTCGTCAAGGGCCTGCAAGAAGCCGGGCACACGACTGATCATGCGGGCAACGGACGCGACGGCATGTTTCTGGCGGCGAGCGAGCCCTATGACGTCATCATCATGGACCGGATGCTGCCGGGCGGCATCGACGGCCTCGCCATAATCGAAGTGCTGCGCAAAGCGGGCAAGCGCACGCCGATTTTGATCTTGAGTGCGCTATCCGAAGTCGACGACCGCATCCGCGGACTGCGCAGCGGCGGCGATGATTACTTGACCAAGCCCTTTGCCTTCGGCGAATTACTGGCGCGTCTCGATGCATTGCATCGCCGCGCCGAGGGCGTGAATCACGAAACCCCGCTGGTCGTGGGCGACTTGCACATGGATCCGTTAACGCGCAAGGTAACCCGCGGAGACCGGCCGATTGCGCTTCAGCCCCGCGAGTTCAAGCTGCTCGAGTACCTGATGCGCCATGCCGATCAAGTGGTGACGCGCACGATGCTCCTGGAAAACGTTTGGGACTACCATTTTGACCCTCAAACCAACGTGGTCGATGTACACATCAGCAAGCTGCGGCAGAAAATCGACGCGGAGTTCGAACGGCCGCTGCTGCGCACCGTCCGCAATGCCGGCTACACGGTGACCGCGGGTGACTAGCATGATGCGCTCCTCGGCCCTGTCGCTGGCGCTGGGCTACGTCGCGCTGGGGCTGGCCTCGCTGGTGCTGTTCGCCGCGCCGCTGTGGTATGCCTGGCAGGTCACGATCCAAGAAGGGCGCACTGAGTACCTGCAGATCGATGCGCAGCGCCTGACCGAGGTGTACCGCCGCGAGGGCGCGGATGCCCTGAAGAGCTTCATCGATACCCGCGTTGGCATGCAAATCGCCGGCGAGAGAATCTTGCTGCTCACCGACGCATCCCTGCATCCGCTCGCCGGCAATCTGCAGGCGTGGCCTGCCGCGGTGCCGGCAACGCCGGGGAACTACAGGGTCAATCTAGGGCTCCGCGACCGCGGCATTGAAGAAGCCCTCGTGCACGTTACCAACTTGGGCAGCTACAACTTGCTCGTGGGCCGGGACAATGCACTATTCAAACCGCTGCAAACCCGCTTTTGGTACGGACTCACCGCAGCCGTCGCCGTGTTGTGCATCTCCGGTTTATTGGTCGGCCTCATCACGCGCCGCGCGCTGATGACACGCGTCAACAGCATCCGGCAGACGGTATCAGCCATCATTCACGGCGACTTGAAGCACCGGCTGCCGACGCAATTGAACGATGACGAACTCAATACGCTGTCGCGCACGATCAATGGCATGCTCGATCAGATCGAGCTGTTGGTGCACGGCGTGCGCAACGTATCTAATTCCATCGCACATGATCTGCGTACGCCGCTGGCGGAGCTGCGCTCGCGGCTGGAGGAACTGTCGCTGATTCGGCCTTCGACCGAAGAGGCCTACGCGGAAATCGACGGCGCGGTGGCCGATGTCGACCGCGTCATTCGTATTTTCGATGCGCTGTTGAGATTGGCGGAAATCGACGCCGGCATGCGCCGGTCGGGCTTCGTGTCGTTGGACGTGTCCGATCTGGCTGCCAATGCGGTGGAGTTCTATGAACCGGCCGCAGAACTCAAGAGCATCGATCTTACGTTTCGGTCGAATGGACCGCTGTTGGTCTCCGGCGATCCGGTGCTTCTCGCACAGGCCTTGAGCAATTTGATCGACAATGCACTCAAGTACGCGCCGCAACACGGCTCGATCGAAGTGGCGGTGCAAAGGCACGGTGCCAGCGCGGAAATCTCCGTCTCCGACAATGGCCCGGGAATCGATGAGATGGAAAAGGTCAAAGTGGTGCAGCGGTTCTATCGCGGCGACGCCAGCCGAGGCACGCCGGGCGTTGGCCTTGGCTTGAGTCTGGTACAAGCGGTGGCAAAGCTGCATGGCAGCCCGCTCGAGCTGCGCGATAATAGTCCCGGGCTGCGCGCCGTGTTGATCCTGCCGGCCGAAGAATCCGGCAGCTTGCTGCGCGAGACGGTGCAGACGCAGCCCACGGCGGCCGACGCCGTCGCACCCTCGACGCTGGCCTCTTTGCCGTAAGATCCGCGGATGCTCATCAGCTGCGTCGCCTATCAGGACGGCACCAAGCTTGGCGAAATCCAGATCGCACAGATCCCGGAGTACGTCAGCCGGCCGCATTGCTTCGTCTGGGTGGCCCTGAGCGACCCCACCGCCGACGAGCTTGCACAAATGCAAAAATCGTTCGATCTGCACCCCCTGGCGGTGGAGGATGCGCTGGTCGGACACCAGCGGCCGAAAGTAGAGGAATATGGCGACAGTCTATTCGCCGTGCTGCATCTGATCGAACCCGCCGATGGCGAGTATCGCGTCGGCGAACTCGCCATTTTTGCCGGTGCTCACTACGTCCTGTCGGCGCGCAGCCGCGCGCAGAAGGGTTTTTCCGAGGTGCGTTCCCGCTGCGAACGCGAACCGAAGCTGCTGCGCCAGGGTCCCGGCTTTGTCCTGTATGCACTGACCGACGCGGTGGTAGACCGCTATTTCCCGATTCTCGAGGGCCTGGAAGACGAACTCGACGGCATCGAACAGCGCATATTCGCACCCGAGGGTGTGCCGCGCGCCAATATCGAAGCCCTCTACGCCCTCAAGCAGCGCCTCATGGTCATGAAGCATGCCGTAACGCCGCTGCTGGAAGGAGTCTCCAATCTGTCCGGCGCCCGCGTGCCGGTGCTGTGTACGAAAATCACGGAATACTTTCGGGATATCTATGATCACTTGCAGCGTCTGAACCAAACCGCCGATTCCATTCGCGACACCATCGCCACCGCCATTTCGGTGAATTTATCCATGGTCACGTTGCAAGAAAACGAAACCATGAAGCGGCTGGCGGCTTATGCGGCGCTGCTGGCAGTACCCACCATGATCGCCGGCATCTACGGCATGAACTTTGAACATATGCCGGAATTGAAATGGCGCTATGGCTATGCGATCTCCATGCTGTTCATGGGGGCGATCGACGTGTGCCTTTATTTTCGCTTCAAAAAAGCCAAGTGGTTGTAAGTGTACCGACGCTTCGCAATCCTGCTCGCACCACTGATCGATATCGTCGCGTTCAGCGCCTTGATGGCTGCGGGCGTCTCACTCAGAGCCGGCAACGGGCTCTCCTGCGCAGCCGGCATCGTTGTCACGTGGATTTTGCGATGGCAGGCAATGAGCGTCGCCGAGCGCCAATCTCAAGATTGGCGGGTATTCACGCGTATCTTGATCATCGGATTCATGGCGATCTTCTTGCGCGGCGGCGCATTGGCGCTGTTCCAACGCTGGGGCTGGCCGCCGCAATTCTCCATCTTCCCGGCGGTCGCGCTGGGACTTGCGGTGACCTTACCGGGATTCTCGTACGCCGCGTCCGAGGTCGCGAAAAGGCCTTGGCGGCTTGCCTTTGGCCTCATCGCGTATGCCGTTGTGCTGCGCTTGGTTTATGCCGGCTCGGTCGAACTGATGCCCGAGGAAACCTACTACTGGAATTATTCGCGGCACTTGGACTTCGGATACTTGGATCATCCGCCGATGGTGGCATGGCTCATCCGGCTCGGCACCGCCCTATTTGGGCAAACAGAATTCGGCGTTCGCGCCGGGGCACTGTGCTGTGGAGCCATCACCTCGGTTTTTATTTATAAGCTTACCCGCAATCTGTTCGGCGCGGCCAGTGCCGTGGCGGCATTGCTGCTGGTGCAAGCGCTGCCCTACTTTTTTCTCTCCGGCCTGCTCATCACACCCGACGCTCCACTGGCTGCGGCGTGGGCAGCCTCGCTGTACTTTCTCGAACGCGCGCTGATCGGCAACCGATCGCGCGCTTGGTGGTTTGCCGGAATTTCCTTAGGTCTCGGGATGATCTCGAAATATTCCATCGCGATACTGGTGCCGGTGACGATGGTGTTTATGCTGTGGGACTCGACGTCGCGCCGCTGGTGGCGCCGCGCCGATCCGTATGTTGCAGCCCTGCTGGCGCTCGCCATTTTTTCTCCGGTTCTGGTCTGGAATGCGCAGCACGAGTGGGCGTCTTTCGCCTTTCAGACGTCGCGGCGGCTTGCGGAGACGCCACAGTTCGCGCTGCATAAATTAATCGGCTCCATCATCGTGCTGATTTCGCCGACGGGGCTGTTGGCGGTCGCCGGCATGCTATTGGCCGCCCGCCACGCCGGCGAGCCTCACGTCGGCGAACCGCCCGACGAGCCTCGCCGCCGGCGCCTGTTCACTCTTGCCATGCTCTTGCCGCTCGCGGTATTCGCGGCGTTCAGTTTGCGCCATGAAGTGAAGCTCGACTGGACCGGCGCATTGTGGACGGCCGCGCTGCCCGCGCTCGGCTGCGCCATGATCGCGAGGGACGCAGCGCTCAGCCGCTTTGGCCGGTGGATTCGGGCCGCGTGGATGCCCACCATCGTTACCCTGCTGCTGATCTACGGCGCCGGCTTGCATTATCTGGTTCTCGGGCTGCCGGGTCTGGGGTACGGCAAGCACATCGAAGTGATTCCGGTCGGTTGGCGTGAATTGACCGCGCACATCACCGAAACGGCGAAGGCCTATCGCGACACCAGCGGCAGTGAGGTGCTGATTGTGGGCATGGATCGGTACGCCATTGCCAGCGAATTGGCGTTTTACGGCGGCGCGCATTCGACCTCGGGTCTTGAGACCGCGAACAGTCATCTTTTTGGGGGCATGGGCCTCATGTATGAACGGTGGATGCCGCCCGAGGCGCAGGAGCACCGAAATCTATTGCTCGTCGCCTGGACCCAGGGCGAGCTTGAGGATAAGGCGATTGCTGCGCATGTGGAGCGATTGGGGCCCATCGAGGACGTCGTCCTGGTGCGCAACGGCATCATCATCCGGCATTACTATCATCGCCTGGCTTTCGACTATCGTTACCGTAATGCCGAATAAATGACTTAAAATGCAGCCATGATGCAAAATTTTTCACGGCTAATCGCGGGCAGCCTTGCAGCCGGCGCCTGTCTTTTGCACACCGCAGTGGGCATCGCACAGACTCCCGAGCAAGCGAAGATGTGGGAGGCGCAGCGCGCTCAGGCCCAGGAAGAGGCCAAGGCGAAGGCGGAACGGCTGGCTGCGCAGCGCGCGGCCAGAAAAGCGGACCCCATGGCCTGGGTAGGTACGCTGAATCCGATGGCGGCCGGCGGCTGGCAATTCAGGGGCGTCGCATCGGATGGATCGTGGGCCTCCTTCAGTACCGATCATCAGATGAAACGTTCAGGTCACCTCGTCACCGTGTGGCTACGGGAGGAGTATCCGGAGCCTCAGCGAAACGGCGGCGGCGACATTTACTTCAGTTATGTCGAAAAAATTCAATACGACTGTGCGAATGAGCGGGCTCGCGCGCTACTGGACATCTACTACTCGGAAAACAACATTGCCGGCAGCCAGACG
>DATHFW010000289.1:0-3806 GCA_035317945.1 Steroidobacteraceae bacterium
CTTTGACAACCCAACGCGACATGGCGCTGGTGGCCGCCGGAAACGTTGCGCCCTCGCCGAAGCCCAGCAGCACACGCGCGATCAGCAGCGAGATGAGCCCTGTGGCCATGCCGGTGATGGCGGTGGCGGCCGCCCAAATGAGCCCGCAGGCGATCAGAGTTCGCCGCGCGCCAAACCGATCGCTGACCCAGCCGCCGATGATTTGAAAGATCAGATAGGGGTAGGCGAAGGCCGAGAACACGAAGCCGATTTGAGTCTTGGAGAGATTGAAGTCCTTGCCGAAGCCCGCGGCGGCGGTGCTGACATTGACGCGATCCAAGTACGTGATGAAGTACATCAGCGCCAGCACGACGAGAACGATGTGGGTGGGCCGCAGATATTTTTTCATGTTGGTTCCCGATGCCCGCAAGAATGCGTTGCGAAATAGTCCATTGCCGTTACGCCGCTGCCGTTGACAGGAAGGTTCATCAGCTTGAGTCCCAAGCTCCATACCCAGCGACAAGTCGAATCGATCATAAATGAGTTTGCGAGTTTCAACATGGGGTGGTTCTTCGGCCTGTTTCCCTTCAGTATAGACGTTGTGCTGAAGCTGTATCACTGCTCAGAGACGCGTTCCATGCGCTCGCTCTGGCTGCTCAACGAACTGGACATTCCATTCGAGCTGGTCGATATGCCGTTTGATTTGAAAATCATGCGATCGGCCGAGTATTTGTCGGTGCATCCACTGGGCCGGGTGCCCTGTCTGGTGGATGGCGCTTTCCGCTTGTTCGAATCTGGCGCGATCGCTGAATACCTGTGCGAGCGCTATCCGCTAGCCGGACTGGGCCGGCTCGCCGGCGACAGTGAGCGTTACGAGTGGCTGCAATGGATCCACTACAGCGAAACCATGGCGGTGCACGCGGCCGCACTCGTGCAGCAGCGGTATTTCATCGCACCGCCGGATCGCTCCGCGGTGATTGCCAAATTGGAAGGGCGCCGCCTGGAAAAGGCCGTGCAGGTGGTGGAGACGCAGCTCACCGATCGCGACTATCTTTTGCGAACGGGATTCAGCGCCGCCGACATTGGCGTTGGCTACAGTTTGCATCTTGCGAGCCGGCTCATCGCGCTCGCCGGGTTTGTGGGCGTGTCGCGCTACCTCGAGCGTTTGCGGGCGCGGCCCGCTTTTCAGGCATCGCTGCCTGAGGGATCGACGGGTCCGATTGCGTGGCTTCCGGACAGCGCTTCTCTGCCATAGGCAGCGTCGCTTTGGGATCAGACGGCTTTTCCGTGCCGGCCCGCGCCGCTGCCGAAAGTTTGCGCACCGGAGGTTGTCTCGCCCGATGCAATCGTGACCCGCCCATGCGAAATTTCATTGGCGATGGCCTCATCCTCGCTCAATCCCCATTGCTCGATGACGGAGAGCCGATCCTGGCGCATCGCGGTCTGCGGAAAGCCTGATAGCTGCTGTGCGAGCGCAATCGCGGCGGGCAATGCCTCTCCATCACGAACGCAACGACTGATCAATCCCATGGACAGCGCTTCGGCAGCCTCGACGGCACGGCCGCTCAAGATAAGATCCATCGCCCGGCCGTGACCGATGATCCGCGGCAGACGAATCGTGCCAAGATCGACCAGCGGAATTCCAAAGCGGCGGTTGAAAACGCCAAAAATCGCTCCGGCGCCGGCAATCCGGATATCCGCCCACAGGGCGAGCTCCAAACCTCCGGCCACGCAGGGGCCCTCGATGGCGGCGATGACGGGCTTCGACAGGCGCAGCCTGGGCGGTCCCATGGGCGAATCGCCGGTAGCCGATAGCTCCACTCGCGCACCCGCTGCGATAGCCTTCAGATCAGCACCGGCGCAAAAGACATCATCGGCGCCGGCGAAGACCGCAACATCGAGTGCCTCATCGGCATCGAATGCGCGGAACGCGTCGGCAAGAGATCTGGCGGTCGAGGCATCGACCGCGTTGCGTCGTTCTGGACGCATGATGCGAATCACCGCAATTCGATCGATCGTCGTCACTGACAGGGACATAAGTGTTCCTCGCCGGATTTGAAAAACGCATCGTCTAACGAACCGATTCATCCTCGCAAGGCAATCGCGTGGATTCGGCGGAGAAGTTTGCGCTAAGCTGCTAGAGAAATGAACTTGCACCATGTCGTCATCGTCGGCGCCGGCTTCGGTGGGCTGGCCGCCGCTCAGGAACTCGCGGGCGCTGCGGTGCGCATCACCATCATCGACCAGCGCAATCATCATTTATTCCAACCGCTGCTCTACCAGGTCGCCACCGCCGCGTTGGCGACGTCTGAAATCGCCTGGCCGATTCGTTACCTGGTGCGCAAGCGCCAGGAAGTGACCACGCTGCTGGGGGTGGTCAGCGGTGTCGATGCGCAAAGCCGCACCGTCATGCTGCAAGATGGAGCCGTCGTTTCTTTCGATACCCTCATTCTTGCGACCGGCGCCCGCCACGCCTATTTCGGACATGATGAGTGGGAGCCGTTCGCACCCGGGCTCAAGACCTTGGAAGACGCAACCTCGATTCGCCGCAGAGTGCTGCTGTCCTTGGAGCGCGCCGAGCGGGAGTCCGACCCGGTGCGGCGCGCGGCGCTGCTCACCTACGTCATTGTCGGCGGAGGTCCGACCGGCGTGGAAATGGCCGGTGCCATAGTTGAATTGGTGTATCAAAATCTCGTGGGGGAATTTCGTCGCATCGATACGCGTCAAGCGCGGGTGCTGTTGATCGAGGCCGGGCCGCGCATCTTGCCGAGCTTTGCGCCCGACCTGTCCGCTTATGCGCACCGGGCGTTGGAGCGCTTGGGCGTCGACGTGCAGGTCGGGTCCGCCGTGACGGATTGCAATTCAAACGGTGTGGTGGTGGGCGGCCGCTCGATGGCGGCGGACGTGATTCTTTGGGCGGCCGGAGTTCGCGCATCGCCGGCGGCGGCATGGCTTGCAGCGCCGGCGGACAATGCGGGCCGCGTCAAAGTCGCGGCGGATTTGAGCGTTCCCGGACATGCCGACATCTTCGTCATCGGCGACACCGCGACCGTCAATGTCTGGCGCGGAAAACCAGCGCCCGGAATTGCGCCGGCGGCCAAGCAACAAGGCGTCCATGTCGCTCGCACCATCAAGCGCAGGCTATCGGGCGATTCCCAGCCCCGGGCATTTCGCTACATGCACGCGGGAGATCTTGCCACCATCGGCAAACGCTCGGCGGTCATCGACTTCGGCTGGTGCAAACTGCGGGGTTGGATTGCCTGGTGGGTCTGGGGAATGGCGCACATTTATTTCTTGATTGGCCTGCGCAATCGGCTGGCCGTGGCCTTGAGCTGGCTGTGGATTTACATGACCGGCAGTCGCAGCGCCTGCCTCATTACTCAAGTCGATCACAACAAAAGGACCGACTGAAGGCGGGCTGCGCTGCAGCTCGTGGAGAAGCATCCGAATGAGGTGACCGGGATTGTGGCGAGTGCGCTGGAAGCGGCGGCGCTCGAGGCGGGGTTGGTGGTTTCTCGGGGCTCCGACTCAGGTAAGGGGAGGGTCTTGAGTAAGCGACCCGAATTCGGAGAGTGCTTGGCTCAAGGAGTCGGAACAGCGTCTTGGTGAGGTAGAGAGCGGAACGGCTAGGACATTTCCCGCCGACGACGTGATAAAGGAAGCGCGAACGCTGTTGAAGTGATGCGCCTGGAAGTTCATTCCGAAGCGCGTGAAGAGTTCCTGCAGGCGGTTTCGTTTTATGAGGCTCAAGTGCCGGGCTTGGGTTTACGATTTATCACGGAAATCGAGCGTTGCCAGAACGCATTGCTCGAAACGTCTCTGATTGG
>DATHFW010000290.1:0-4632 GCA_035317945.1 Steroidobacteraceae bacterium
CAATCGCAGCATTTCCAGGACCATGTTTCTCGAGGAAACGCTCGCTCTGAAAAATCGCTACCTGGACCGCGTGTCATTGCACTTTGTCATGAGCCGCGAGCCGCAACAGACGGAATTGCTCAACGGGCGAATCGATGGCAAGAAAGTTGCCGAGCTCGCCAATCACATGCCTGAGATTTCGGGCGCCGATGAGTACCTGATCTGCGGCCCAGGCGATATGGTGGATGAAGTCCGAAACGCGCTGAGAGCGCTGAATGGCGGCGCCGCCATTCGCTTCGAGCGCTTTGCGACGGCAAACTCGCCTCCCGTGGGCGTTCTGACCAAACAAAGCGACGCCAATCTTCAGCCGCAGGAAGTACTGGCGACGATTTCTGTGGTGATGGACGGCCGGCGCCGCAGTTTTCCGATGTCGCCGAGCGATCCGTCGGTGCTGCATGCCGCGGAACGGGCGGGACTGGCGCTGCCGTTCTCGTGCCGTTCGGGCATCTGCGCGACCTGTCGCGCGCGCATCACCGAGGGCGCCGCTGTGATGACGCATAATATCGCGCTGGAGCGATGGGAAACCGATTTGGGGTTCGTGCTGTGCTGCCAAGCCAGGCCCACCACGCCCACGCTCGAAATCAGCTACGACCACAAATAATTCGACTTATACCGCGGGGGAAGGCATGGCATACGAGACCATTTTATTCGAGGTGGACAGCGACATCGCCCGGCTGACGCTGAATCGGCCCGACAAGCTCAATAGTTTCAACACGCAAATGCACCGCGAGGTTCGCCAGGCTCTGTCGGGCTTGTCCTCGAGCGGCGCCCGGGTCTTGGTGCTGTCGGGCGCCGGACGCGGGTTTTGCGCCGGTCAGGACTTGGGCGATCGCGCGGTCGCTCCCGGCTCGAACGGCGTCGACCTCGGCGAGTCACTGGAGAATCGCTACAATCCATTGGTGCTGACCCTGCACAATCTGCCGATGCCGGTCATCGCCGCGGTCAATGGCGTGGCCGCCGGCGCCGGCGCGAACATCGCACTGGCCTGCGACATCGTGGTCGCGGCACGCTCCGCGAATTTCGTGCAAGCGTTCTCCAAGCTTGGACTGATTCCCGATTCCGGAGGAACGTGGATTCTGCCGCGGCTGGTCGGCAGCGCGCGCGCCATGGGTCTTGCGCTGCTCGGGAATAAGCTGCCGGCGGAGCAAGCGGCCGCCTGGGGAATGATATGGCAATGCGTCGACGACGCGGAACTGGCTGGCACGGTCGATGCGCTGGCACGGCAATTTGCCGCGGCACCGACGCGGGGCCTCGCGGCAACCAAGGCCGCACTGCGCCGCAGCTGGCGGCACACATTCGCCGAGCAACTCGATATCGAACGCGATACACAGCGCGAGCTTGGGCATTCGAGCGATTACGCCGAAGGCGTGGCGGCGTTCACCGAGAAGCGTGCGCCCCACTTTACCGGCCGCTGACGCGATGCAAGACATGACCCAGGGTGCGGGTGACCCGGTGCGCCTCGCACAATCCGCGGTTCAGGCGCTGTACCGTACCGATCGCGCATCGCAGGGCTTGGGCTTGGAAATCATTGACGTCGCGCCGGGACGCGTCCGCGTCGAGATGACCGTGCGGCCGGACATGGTGAACGGCCACGGCATATGCCACGGCGGGATCATTTTTGCACTGGCCGACAGCGCCTTTGCGTTTGCCTGCAATTCGCATGGCGAGCCCATGGTGGCGGCCGGCGCCAACATAGAATTTCTGGCGCCGAGCTCAATCGGTGAGCGCGTGACGGCGACCGCCTCGGAAGTGACCAGAACGGCGCGCAGCGGCATCTATGATGTGTGCGTCACCAAGTCTTCCGGCGAGACGGTTGCGCATTTCCGAGGACGCTGCTCGCGTCTTCGCGTTTCCACACCCAACGAGGCGGTCCGATGAATTTGCAGAGTTATGTTTGCGGGCGTTGGCAAAGCGGCTTAGGGCAAGGCGTCGCGATGCGTGATGCCGCCACCGGGGAAGTGGTCGCGACGGCCTCGTCGGCCGGGATCGATTTCGCCGCTGCCCTCGCCCACGCCCGCGGGGTGGGCGGCCCCGCGCTTCGCGAATTGACGTTTCACCAGCGCGCCGCGCTCTTGAAAGCGCTCGCCAAAAAGCTTTCTGAAGTCAAAGAAGAGTTCTACGCGCTGTCCTTTTGCACCGGCGCGACACAAAACGACGCCTTGATCGATATCGACGGCGGCATCGGCACGGTATTCGCCTTCGCCGGCAAGGGCTCGCGCGAATTGCCGAACGCGCATGTTTACATAGACGGCGACGTCGAAGGATTGTCCAAGGGCGGTACCTTTGTCGGCCAGCATTTGTACGTGTCGCGCGAAGGTGCGGCGGTACAAATCAATGCCTTTAACTTTCCGGTGTGGGGAATGCTGGAGAAGCTTGCACCGACGATACTCGCGGGCATGCCGGCCATCGTCAAACCGGCTACCGCCACGGCCTACCTCACCGAACTGGTCGTGCGGCGCATTATTGAATCGAAGATTTTGCCGGAAGGCGCGCTGCAACTGGTGTGCGGCAGCTTGGGCGATCTGTTCGATCACTTGAACTGCCAGGACACGGTTTCTTTTACCGGCTCCGCGCACACCGCGGCACGGTTGCGCGTTCATCCCACTGTCATTCGACAGGCAGTGCCCTTCATCGCGGAAACCGATTCGCTGAATTCCAGCATCTTAGGGTCGGATGCAACGCCCGGCACGCCGGAGTTCGATCTGTTCATCAAGGAGGTCGTGCGCGAAATGACCGTGAAGGCGGGACAGAAGTGCACGGCTATCCGCAAGGCGCTCGTGCCGCAGGACGTCGCCGGCGATGTTGTTGCGGCCCTGCAAGCGGCGCTGTCCAAGATTGTGGTCGGCGACCCACGGGTTGAAGGCGTGCGCATGGGACCGCTGGTCAGTCTGGAGCAGCGCGCCGACGTCTTGGCGCGCGTCGCCGAGCTGCGCCGCGAGGCCGACCTGGTGGTGGGAGATCCCGCTGCGTTCGACCTGACGGATGCAATCCCTCAGGGCGCCTTCGTGACACCGCTGCTGCTGCTTTGCAACGACTCCAAAGCTGCGCGTGCGATTCACGAGGTGGAAGCCTTTGGGCCCGTCGCCACCGTGCTGCCTTATGACGACACCGCGGATGCAATTGCGCTGGCGCGGCGCAGCGGCGGCAGCTTGGCCGCCTCCGTGTTCACCGCCGATGACTCGCTCGCCCGGCGCATCGTCCTCGGATTGGCGCCGTATCACGGCCGCATTCTGGTGGTGAACCGCACCTGCGCGAAGGAGTCCACCGGCCATGGGTCGCCGCTCGCGCCGCTGATTCACGGCGGACCCGGGCGCGCCGGAGGCGGAGAAGAAATGGGCGGCATTCGCGGCGTCCTGCACTACATGCAGCGCACCGCGGTACAGGGTTCGCCCGACACCATCTCGAGCGTCAGCGGCCGATGGGTACGCGGCAGCCGGCTGCTCGATCCCGGCCGTCATCCCTTCCGCATTCCCTTCAACGATTTGAAATTGGGGGATACGCTGAAATCCGCCGATCGCGAGGTCACGGTCGCCGACATCGAGCAATTCGCCACTTTGAGCGGCGATAATTTTTACGCGCATATGAGCGAGACCGAAGCCAAGCGCAATCCCTTGTTTGGCGGCCGCGTCGCACATGGATATTTTCTGATCTCGGCGGCGGCGGGACTGTTCGTTGATCCGGATTATGGGCCGGTGCTGGGCAACTACGGCCTCGATGAACTTCGCTTCGTGAAGCCGGTAAAACCCGGCGACAGGATCAAGGTTCGGCTCACCTGCGCGGCCAAGAGTCTGCGTGCCGACAAGGGCTGGGGCGAAGTGGCCTGGGACACGGAAATCACCAACCAGAATGAGGAGACCGTGGCCTCGTATAACGTGCTGACCATGGTCAGCATTCATGCGGTTCCCGACTCGATGGGAAAAAACTGATGCCGATCGACGCCGCGCGCTACGCGAAAGAGTTTTCCAGCCTGCAGTTTCTCGTTCCCGAGGCCGGGATACTCGAACTCATCATCTCCAACAAGGGCCGCGTGAACTCGGCCACGGAGGCGATGCATCGCGACCTCGCGCAAGTTTGGCGCAGCGTCGACATCGATGAGGCGGTGCGCGTGGTGGTCGTGCGCGGCGAGGGCGCGAATTTCTCCTCCGGCGGCGATTTCGACATGATCGATCGCATGATCGACGACGAAGCGACTCTGATCCGCGTTTGGAAGGAAGCCAGCGACCTGGTTTACAACCTCATCAATTGCTCGAAACCCGTGGTGTCGGCCATCCGCGGCAGCGCGGTGGGCGCCGGACTCGCCATCGCCTCGCTCGCCGACGTGTCCGTTGCGGCGGAGAATGCCAAGATCCTCGACGGGCATACAAAGCTCGGCGTTGCCGCCGGCGATCATGCCGTCATCATCTGGCCGCTTTTGTGCGGACTTGCGAAGGCGCGATACCATCTGCTGACCAACAAACCTTTGTCGGGCGCCGAGGCGGAGCGCATCGGACTGGTTGCGGTCGCGGTCCAGGATGCACAAGTTCTCGACACCGCGTTCGAGATCGCACGCACGCTGTCTGCCGGCAGCGCCACCGCCATGCGCTGGACCAAGCA
>DATHFW010000291.1:0-6664 GCA_035317945.1 Steroidobacteraceae bacterium
CTGGAAATCGAAGGATTGCTGCGCACCATGTTCGACCCGCGCAACAATTTGGCCAATGAGGTTTCAGCACAGCTCACCGAACACTTCGGCGACAAGGTGTTTCGCACGGTGATTCCGCGCAATGTCCGGCTCGCGGAAGCGCCGAGTTTCGGCAGGCCTGCCTTGTTTCACGACAAGGAATCGCGGGGCGCGCTTGCCTATCTGGCATTGGCCGGCGAAATGATTCGCCGCGACGAGATGCCGGACGCAACCGCCCCGCCGGATACGCCCGCCCCATCGGATACGCCCGTCCCGCCGGACGAGCCCGTGCCGCCGGACGCGCCCGTTATGCCGGACACGCCCGTATAATCGCCCCCCAGGCTCCAAGCATTCACGGGAAATGGCAATGTCAGGCAAAAAACCGTCTTTAGGTCGAGGCCTGGCTGAACTCAGCCCGCTGCTGGCGCGGCGAGCCGCGAGCCCTGAGGCCGAAAAAGCGCCGCCGGTGCTGGTCGGCGACCGTCTTGCCTCTTTGCCCGTGGATCTATTGCAGCGGGGCAAGTACCAGCCGCGCGCCGACATGCGTCCCGAGACCTTGGGCGAATTGGCCGACTCCATCAAATCGCGTGGTTTGGTGCAGCCCATTTTGGTACGGCCCCTGCCGAGGCCTAATCCCACCGAATCGCAGCGCTACGAAATCATCGCCGGCGAACGGCGCTGGCGGGCCGCGCAAATGGCGGGACTGTCGGAAATTCCCGCCGTGATTCGCGATGTGCCCGACGAAGACGCGGTCGCCATGGCGCTGATTGAGAACATTCAGCGCGAGGATCTCAATCCTCTGGAAGAAGCCCGGGCTTTGTTGCGCTTGATCGAAGAATTCGGTCTGACCCACCAAGCCGCGGCCGAGGCAGTAGGGCGATCGAGAGCCGCGGTGAGCAATTTGGTCCGCCTCATGGAATTGACCGATGAGGTCAAGGAGATGCTGGAGACGCGCCAGATCGAAATGGGCCATGCACGCGCCCTGCTGGGGCTCGCCACGCGCCGGCAGCAGATCGAAGTTGCCACGCTGGTGGCCAAAAAGTCATTGTCGGTCCGCGACACGGAAGCCTTGGTGCGGCGCATCATCAACCCCAAGGCCGCTGATCCCGCCGGCGCTGCAGATAAGGCTGTGGACCCGGATATTCATCGGCTGGAGACCGAAATCGCCGAGAAGCTCGGCGCCAAAGTGGCGTTTCAACACGCCGCTTCGGGCAAGGGCAAATTGATCGTCAGTTACAACAGTTTGGACGAGCTCGAAGGCATTCTGGCCCACATCCAGTGATGCGACAAAATACGCACTGAAACGCCTTGAGAACCGAGGTCGTGGTCTCTATAATGCCGCGGCAATTTTGACTGGCGGCGGCTAACAGAATGTGCAATTTGAAGGCAGCGCCGCCGGTCCGGTCCCTTCGCGATGACTGAAGTTCAGAGTCGCGGCAAGCGGATGGTCGTTCGGGTCGTGCTCCTGCAAGCAGGCTGCGCGGCATTAGTCGCGTCTGCGTTTCTTGTATTCAAAGGCTCATCAGCTGGGCTCGCGGCGCTGGTGGGTGGACTGATCGTGGCTGCGGGAAGCGCAGTGTTTGGTTGGCGAATGTTCAAGCCCGGGATTGCCGGCGGCGCCACCCTCACCACCGCGATGTACGCCGGTGTATTGCTGAAATGGTTATGGTTCGCGATCGCGCTGTATTTGGCGATCGCGCTGTTGAAACTCGACGCGGCACCACTATTGATTGGAGTAGTGGCGGCGCAATTGGGTTATTGGGTCGGTCTGATTCGGCTCAAATGACGTTTGGGGACTTATGCGCTTTGGAATGATGGTTGAGGAAGAAGTATCGGGCGGGGTAACGGGCTACATCAAGCACCACCTTACGCATCTGACCGTCGATTCGGGGCACGGCAGCTTTTGGGCCTTCCACCTCGACAGCATATTTTTCACGCTCGTCATCTCCGCTATTTTCATCGCCGTGCTCGCGATGGCCGCGAGCCGCGCCACCAGCGGCGTGCCCGGCAAGCTGCAGGCCGCGATCGAGCTGCTGGTGGAATTCGTCGACAACATGGTGAAGGATACTTATCACGGCTCGAACAAGTTCATCGCGCCGCTCGCCATCACTATTTTTTGCATCGTGTTCCTGGAAAATTTCATGGACATCCTGCCGGTGGATGCCCTGCCCGCAGCCGCCAAATTGTTCGGCGTGGAGCATCTGCGCACCGTGGCAACCGCCGATCTCAACACCACCGTGGGCATGGCGCTCGGCGTATTCATCTTGATCCAATGGGTCGGCATTACGCACAAGGGCTTCGGTACTTTCGCGGGAGAGTGGTTCACCGCGCCGTTCCACGCGCACGGGACATTCCTCAAGATCCTGCTGGCGCCCGTCAATTTTGCGTTTCGAGTGATCGAAGAAGTGGTCCGGCCGCTGTCCCTCTCGATGCGGTTGTTCGGCAACATGTATGCCGGCGAGCTCATCTTTTTGCTCATCGCCTGCTTCACCCTCGGCGCGGCTCTCAATCACGTATCCACCTATGTCCTCGGCGGCGCGCAGTTCATCGCCGGCGCGGTGTGGACCCTGTTTCACTATCTCATCATTACGTTGCAGGCATTTATTTTCATGGTGCTGACCATCGTGTACGTCGGTATCTCATCCGAGAAGCACTAGATTCAGATTCGTTTTCAAGACATTAAAGACCGGAGACAATAATGGACAATGTGACCCAAATCGCTCAACTCATGAGCTCCACCGTGATTGCAGCAGGCTTGGTGATCGGCCTGGGTGGCGCGGGCGCCGCCATCGGCTTCGGCCTTCTGGGCGGCAAGTTCCTCGAAAGCTCCGCTCGCCAGCCGGAACTCACCAACATGCTGCAGACCAAGATGTTCATCGTCGCCGGATTGCTGGACGCCGTGCCCATCATCGGCGTGGCCGTGGGTTTCTTGCTGCTTTACGCCAACCCGTTCCTGGGCTCGCTCGGTCTCAAGTAAGCAGGCCGACGGCGCCGAGCGGCGCCAGGTAAGGAGTAGGCAATGAACTTAGCAATTACGCTGGTCATCCAAGGTGTGGTCTTTTTCTTAGTCGCCTGGGGCGTCATGAAATTTGCGTGGCCGGCCCTGATGTCGGCCATAGAAACCCGCCAGAAAAAGATCGCCGAGGGTCTGGCCGCGGCCAACAAGGGCGAGCAGGCGCTTGGCGAGGCCGAGGCCCACTCCAAGGAAATCCTGCGCGAAGCGCGCGACCGCGCCTCGCAGATCGTCGACATGGCGGGCAAGCGCTCCAACGAAATGGTCGAGGAAGCCAAGGGCGCGGCCGCCGGCGAAGCGCAGCGCATCGTGGTGCAGGCTCACGATGAAGTAGCGCGGGAAACCACGCGCGCTCGCGCGCAACTCAGCAAGGAGGTGGGAAAACTCGCTGTGGAAGGCGCCTCGCGCCTGTTGGGCCGCGAGATCGATCCGAAGACCCACGCCGATCTGTTGGATAAATTGGCCGCCGAGGTTGCCAATGGCTGAGCGGGCCACCATCGCCCGTCCGTATGCGAAGGCAGCCTTCGAATACGCCCGCGACGCCAAAGCGTTTGCGGACTGGTCGCAGGGCTTGAAGACCGCGGCCGAGATCGTCGCAGATCCGCGCCTCGCTGCGCTCACCAAGAGCCCACAGTGGAGTCAGGCGGATTTGGTGAGCATTATTGCCGATGTGGCCGGCGCCAAACTCAATCCGGCAATGCTAAATTTCGTGCGGATCCTCGCGGAAAATCACCGGCTGCTGCTGCTGCCTGAAATCAGCGCGCACTTCGAAGATCTGCGCTCGGGTGTAGAGAATACCGTCGATGTCGAGGTCATCTCCGCCATCGCGTTGAATGACGCTCAAGCCGGCAAACTCGCCCAGGCCCTGAGTACGCGCCTGAAGCGTACGGTACGCATGCAAAACACCGTGGATGCAGCACTTTTAGGCGGCGCGATCGTGCGCGCCGGAGACTTGGTCATCGACGGCTCATTGAAAGGCCGATTGCAACGACTCGCCACAGAATTGGGAAGCTAGGAACTATTTATGTCCATTAAGGCATCTGAAATCAGCGACCTGATCAAGGCGCGCATCGACAAATTCAAATCCGCCTCCGAGGCGCGCAATGTCGGTACGGTGGTCAGCGTCACCGACGGCATCGTGCGCGTGCATGGGTTGGCGGACGCACGCTACGGTGAAATGTTGGAATTCGCCGGCAACACCTTCGGCCTGGCGCTGAACCTCGAGCAGGACTCGGTGGGCGCCGTGGTGCTCGGCGACTACAAGCACATTTCGGAAGGTTCTGAAGTCAAGACGACCGGCCGCATTCTCGAAGTCCCCGTGGGTCCGGAACTGCTCGGCCGCGTGGTCGATGCGCTCGGCACGCCGATCGACGGCAAGGGCCCGGTGAACGCCAAGCTGAAATCTCCGTTGGAGCGCGTCGCCCCCGGCGTGATTTTCCGCAAGAGCGTGTCCCAGCCGGTGCAAACCGGCCTAAAGGCCATCGACGCCATGGTGCCGATCGGCCGCGGTCAGCGCGAACTCATCATCGGCGACCGCCAGACCGGCAAGACCGCGGTGGCCATCGACACCATCATCAATCAGAAAGGCACGGGCGTTAAATGCGTCTACGTCGCCATCGGACAGAAACAGAGTTCGATCGCCAACGTCGTGCGCAAGCTCGAAGAGCACGGCGCGCTTGGCCACACGATTATTGTCGCCGCGTCGGCCTCGACGCCGGCAGCCATGCAATATCTCGCGCCTTACGGCGGCTGCGCCATGGGCGAGTACTTCATGGACCGGGGCGAAGACGCGCTGATCGTGTACGACGATCTGTCCAAACAGGCCGTCGCGTATCGCCAGATCTCCCTGCTGCTGCGCAGGCCTCCGGGCCGCGAAGCCTATCCCGGCGACGTGTTCTATTTGCATTCGCGCCTGCTCGAGCGTTCCGCGCGGGTCAACGAAGAATACGTCGAGAAGTTCACCGAGGGTAAGGTGAAGGGTAAGACCGGCTCCCTGACCGGCATACCCATCATTGAAACCCAGGCGGGCGACGTCACGGCGTTCGTGCCCACCAACGTGATTTCAATCACCGACGGCCAGATATTCTTGGAAACCGACCTGTTCAACGCCGGCATGCGTCCGGCCATCAACGCCGGCATTTCCGTGTCGCGCGTCGGCGGCGCCGCGCAGACCAACATCATCAAGAAGCTGGGCGGCGGCATCCGCCTGGCGCTCGCGCAGTTCCGCGAGCTGGCGGCATTCTCGCAATTCGCTTCCGATCTGGACGAAGCCACGCGCCGGCAGCTGGAACGCGGGCAGCGCGTTACCGAGCTCATGAAGCAGAAGCAGTACTCGCCCATGTCGGTGGCCGAGATGGCGCTGTCGCTGTTCGCCGGCAACAACGGCTACTTCGACAAGGTCGAACGCCTCAAAGTGGTGGAAACAGAAGCCGCATTGCAATCATTCGCCCGCGCGAGCTACGCCGACCTGCTGAAGAGCATCAATGCCAAGCCGGACCTGTCCAAAGACGTCGAAGCAGCCTTGAAGAAGTGCTGCGACGACTTCTTCGCGACGCTGTAAGCAAGAGGCAAGCAACGCAATGGCAGGCGCAAAGGAAATCCGCAGCAAGATCGCGAGTATCAAAAATACTCAGAAGATCACCAAGGCCATGGAAATGGTGGCCGCGAGCAAGATGCGCAAGGCGCAGGAGAGAATGCGCGCGGCACGCCCCTACGCGGAAAAGATCCGCAAGCTGGTCGGGCACTTGCGCCAGGTGAATCTGGACTACAAGCATCCTTTCACGCTGGAGCGCCCGGTGACCGCCGTCGGTATCGTCGTGATCAGCACCGATCGGGGTTTGGCAGGCTCCCTCAATTTGAATTTGTTCAAGGCCGCGCTCACCGCGATACGTGAAGCGCAGTCGCGCGGCAACAAGGTGTACTTGTGCGTCCTCGGCTCCAAGGCGCTGCAGTTCTTCAAGCGTTTGGCCGGCATCGAAGTCGTCGCATCGGTCACTCACCTGGGCGACCGGCCGCATGTCGCTGAGTTGATCGGCACCACCAAGGTGATGCTCGATTTTTACCGGGACGCGAAGATCGATCAGCTGCTGCTGGTGCACAACGTGTTCGTCAACACGATGACCCAAAAGGCCGTCGTCTCGCAGCTTCTGCCCCTCGAGACCGTCGACAAGGACGAGCTGCAGGAGCGCTGGGACTACATCTACGAACCGGATTCGGTGGAAATCCTCGACGGCATCTTGATGCGCTATGTCGAATCCCAGGTATTCCAGGGCGCGGTCGAAAACGTGGCCTGCGAAATGGCGGCGCGCATGGTGGCCATGAAGAGCGCCTCAGACAACGCCGGCGATCTCATCGAAGAGTTTCAGCTCATTTACAACAAGGCCCGCCAGGCCGCGATCACGAAGGAACTTTCGGAAATCGTCGGCGGCGCGGCAGCGGTTTAGGAAAGAGGTTAAGCATCATGTCCAGCGGTAGCGGCAAAATCGTTCAAATCATCGGCGCGGTCATCGACGTGGAGTTTCCGCGCGATCAGATCCCCAAAGTCTATGACGCGCTCATCCTCGATGACGTGGACTTGACGCTGGAAGTGCAGCAGCAGTTGGGCGACGGCATCGTGCGCTGCATCGCCATGGG
>DATHFW010000292.1:0-2288 GCA_035317945.1 Steroidobacteraceae bacterium
GGCGTCGATTCATGGACCGATCACGTCAAGGCGCTCGGCGTTGGCCTGCTGTCCAACGAGGTCAATTCATGGATGACCGGCATCAACTCCAACGTCGAAGGCAAGCAAACCCGCATCATCGCCCGCTACAGCGGCAGCGCCCCGGCCTATCGCGCGCGGTGCGATGAGGTGGCGGCGAAGGGGTATGACGAGTTGCGGTTGGGGTAGGCGCAGCTTTGTGAAATCCGTCACCCTGAGAGCTTGTGAAGCATTCTCGTTTTACGGGCCTTTGGAGCGAGCGGCGACTGGTCGTCACGGCGATTTGCGGTCCGGGTTATCATGGCCGGTCATTTATGCGCTGGCGAGGCGGTTGCCTTGCAGGATGTTGTTGGTGAGGGCGTACCAGAGCACGACGGCGCGGACTTTTTCGATCCCTCGCACGGTGAGTTGCCGCAGGTCCCAGTTGCGCCAGCGGGCATGGATGCATTCGCAAATCGAACGGGGTTTGTAGCGGGCCTTGCCCACTTCGCTCGCCATTCGTGCGCGCCAGGCCAGCACCCCCGGACCATCGCCGCGTCGGGGCAGGTACGGATCGGTGCCGTGCTTGGATTGAGTGGGCGGACAAAAGACCTCGATGCCCTCGGCATGCGCCCATTCGATGTCCTCGGCGCTACTAAAGCCGCCATCGACGAGATGGTCTTTAGGTAGACCGCCAGGGCGCGTGCGCTGCCGCTCCAGCATGGGACGCATCAGGCCGCGGTCGGATCCGGTGTTGCAAATCCTGGTGTCCACGACGATCTGCTGGCCGGCCGCACTCGTCACCTGCAAGTTGTAGGCTGGGCGGAAGCCGCCATCGGCCATCTTCATGACCCGTGCATCGGCATCCGTCGTGGACGCGCGCGGCTCCTTCGGCTTCTTGCCATTGCCACGCTTTTCTTCGCGCTCCTTGCGCTGCTGCTTGATCTCGGCCAGCGCCGTCTGCGCCGCCTTCACGCGCGCGCTGCGTTCCCGCGCGGCCCGCTCCTTCGCCGCCCGGGCACGCTGATTGCTGGCGTCCGAGCGTACGTCGACCTCGCGCTTGAGATCTTCCACCACGGTCTCTGCCAGGGCCAGATGCTTATCGAGTGTCGCCTCGCGCCGGAACGAGGCAGCTCCCGCGCCGGCCCTAACCCGCACGCCATCCTGCGCCAGCGTCTCCAGGTTGACGAGGCCAGCCTTCGCCAGCGCCGCCAGATGCTCGCTGAGAAGCCGGTCCAGCAGGTCGGCGCAACCGACCCGGAAGTCTGCCAGCGTGTGATAGTTCACCGACACCCCGCCGCACAGCCAACGATAGGCATCGTGGCTCTCGCACAGCCGCTCCAAGGCGCGTGCGCTGCCGACGCCCTCGCTGGTGGCATAAAGCCACAGCGCCAGCAAAAGCCGCGGCGACGTCGCGGGGTGACCGGGGCGGTCGCCCCTGGCCTTGATCCGGTTCTCCAGTTCGCTCAGATCAAGCTCTTCGACATAAGACCAGATCAGGCGCACCGGATGGTCTTCCCCGATCAGGCTCTCGATATCCACCGCCCGCAACGCGATCTGGTTGCGCTGGGGCTCTCGCAGCCGCGGCGCGCCGACCGGCGCCGCTTCGGCTTGCGCCTTCGCCTGCTCCGGAAGCTCTCCAAACAAGTCATCCCCAGCCATCACCGCTCCCGACACTTCATGATCGTTAGGGAATCACACCGCACCAATCGGCCATTTGCTGGGCGAGCCGACAAAATTTCACATCCTGTGAGGTGCGCGCTCTTGCGCGCCTCGAAGGATGAGAAGCGCCCGTGGCCCATCCTTCGAGGCTCGCTGCGCTCGCACCTCAGGATGACGTCTAAATCATCATTCTTTAGCTTCCGAGCGTGAGCGTCACGTCGCGCAGGCCCCGATCTTGCGGATCGGTCTTGATCTCGAATCCCAACTCCCGGCACATTTTCAGCATCACGGTATTCTCCTGGAGAATTTGCCCCGATATCCGCTTCAGGCCGTCCGCTTTGGCGTATTCGATGATCAGTTGCATCAAGGACCAGCCCAGCCCCCTGCCCTTGAGGTCCGATCGCAGCAGGATGGCGTACTCGCCGGTCTCGTGGGTTGCGTCGGCATGCAGGCGCACGACGCCAAGCGGCGCCCTGGTGGATTCATCGATGGCGACAAAAGCCATCGCGCGCGCATAGTCGAGATCGATCAGTCGGGTGATGAACTGATGCGAGAATTCCTTGATCGAATCGAAGAAGCGAAGCCGCAAATCTTCCTTGCTCACGTGGGCCAGATGATCCCGGATCAAG
>DATHFW010000293.1:0-3599 GCA_035317945.1 Steroidobacteraceae bacterium
GCTGTCGCGCAAGTTGAGCGCGTGCGCGCGTCCCTGACTGCCGTAGCCCAAGACAGCGATGCGCACACCGCGCAGCGCTTTCTTGTCGACGTCTTTTTGCGAATACAAACGCATGCAAATCTCCTGATCGAATCGAAACCCCAAAACCAAGAGACCCCGCCTAAAAGCGCGCGGCCTCAAGCGGGGTCTCCCTAAAATTGCGCTTAAACGCTTTGTTAACCAGCATCAAATAACCACAGAATCTTTTATGATGCAAGGCATTCCCGGCATCGTCGCAGCGCGTGAGGACCTGTTTTCCATGAATCTCGGCAGTAATGTTTCCATCCCGTTATGGCTGTTGTACGAAGACGAAATCGAAGCGTGGCGCGCTGCACAGCCGCCGCAGGCTCGGCAGTGGCTCATCGAACAGAACTTCAGAGCAGAGAAGCATCGCGTGGTGCTGCTGCCGGATCAGAGCGGCGGTCTCGCCGCGGCCGTCGGCGGTCTGGGCAAGCGTCTGGGAGAATTATCGCTGTGGCACGCGGCAGGCGTGATGGAGCGTTTGCCCGCGCGCCGCTTCCGTCTGGCGCAGCAGTTCCGCGCATCGGAGGCAACGCAGTTGGCGCTGGGGTTTTCATATGCCGCGTATCGTTTCGAACGTTACCGCTCTGCAAAGAACGAGGCAGCAAGCTTGGAGCCTCCGCCGAATGCCGACATGGCCTACGTGGAACATGCCGGTGAGTCGCTGCGCATGGCGCGCGACTGGATCAATACGCCCGCCGGCGATTTCGGTCCGGCTGAGCTGGCTGCTGCGGCGCGTCAGCTTGGCGAACGTCACCGGGCTGACTTCAAAGAATGGGTCGGCGGGGATTTGCTGGCGGCGAACTTTCCCGCGATTCACGCGGTGGGGCGCGCGAGCAGTGAGGCGCCGCGGCTGGTTGAGTTGCGCTGGAAGCCGCCCGGCGGCGCAGCTCTGCCGACCGTGACGCTGGTCGGCAAAGGCGTGTGTTTCGACAGCGGCGGCCTGGACATCAAGCCGGGCGCAGGCATGGCTCTCATGAAGAAGGACATGGGCGGCGCCGCCGTCGCGCTGTCGCTCGCGCACATGATCATCAGCGCCAAACTTCGCGCGCAGGTGCGGGTGTTGGTGCCGGCAGTAGAGAACGCGATCAGCGGCAACGCATACCGGCCCGGTGATGTGCTGGCTACACGCAAGGGCCTGACAGTCGAGGTGGGCAACACGGATGCTGAAGGCCGGTTGGTGCTGTGCGACGCGCTGGCGTACGCCGATGCCGAGCGTCCCGATCTGATCATCGACTTCGCGACTCTGACCGGGGCGGCGAGAGTCGCGCTGGGACCTGAACTTCCGGCCCTGTTCGGTAACGATGAGCGTGTGGTGCAGGAACTCGCGCGCATTTCTGCGGCCGAGCACGACCCCCTGTGGCCAATGCCGTTGTGGGCCGGCTACGAGGATGAACTCGCCAGCAAAGTGGCCGATTTGAATAATGTCGCGTCCTCGGCCTTTGCCGGCGCGATCTTCGGCGCGTTGTTCTTGAAGCGCTTCGTGACCGAATCGCCGTGGGTGCATATCGATCTTTACGCCTGGAATCCCAAAGACCGCCCTGGGCGAGGTGTCGGTGCCGAGGCTCAGGCGCTGCGCGGCACGTACCGTTACTTGGTCGAACGCTACGGCGTTGCGTAGACTCAGGGGCATGCCGAAGAAATCTCTGAAGAAAACGCTGAAGAAAACTCCTGCCATCGATACGCGCCGTTATTCACGCTTGGTGGTCGATGGTGTAAAGCAGGCGCCCAGCCGATCCATGCTGCGCGCCGTCGGCTTCGTTGATGCGGACTTCGACAAGCCCCAAGTAGGCGTTGCCTCGACCTGGAGCAACTTGACGCCCTGCAATATGCATATCGATGAGCTGGCGCGGCTGGTCGCTGCCGGCGCAGATCGAGCGGGTGCCAAGGCCATCACCTTCAATACCATCACCGTGTCCGACGGGATCTCCATGGGCACGCCCGGAATGCGCTACTCCTTGGTATCTCGAGAAGTGATCGCGGATTCGATCGAGACGGTCGTGGGAGCGCAAGGCTTCGACGGCGTGGTGGCCATCGGCGGCTGCGACAAGAACATGCCGGGATGCATGATGGCGCTCGCGCGACTCGACCGACCCGCGGTGTTTGTGTACGGCGGCACCATCCGTCCGGGAACCGACAGGCGCGACATCGTCTCGGTGTTCGAGGCCGTCGGCGGCGTAGCCCAGGGGACGGTATCGGAACAGCAGCTGAAATTCGTCGAGCGCACCGCCATTCCCGGACCCGGAGCGTGCGCCGGAATGTATACCGCCAACACCATGGCCTCTGCCATCGAGGCCATGGGCATGAGCTTGCCCAATAGCTCCGCTCAGGACGCCATCTCGGGCCAGAAGCGCGACGATTGCGGGCGGGCAGGCGCTGCGGTAGTTAACCTAATCAAGCGCGGCATCACGCCGCGACAGATTATGACGCGCGAGTCCATGGAGAACGCGATTACGGTTGTCATTGCCCTCGGTGGTTCGACCAACGCGGTATTGCACCTGCTGGCGATCGCTTCGTCGGCCGGCATCAAATTGAAACTGGACGACTTCACGCGCATCGGAAAACGTGTTCCCGTGTTGGCTGATTTGCGGCCCAGCGGACGCTATTCGATGTCGGAGCTGGTCGCCGTGGGCGGAATTCAGCCGCTGATGAAAACGCTGTTGGACGCAGGTTTGCTGCACGGCAACTGCCTCACCGTAACAGGCGCTGCGCTGGCCGAGAACCTTCGTGACGTGGATGCGTATCCGGCCGGCCAACAGATCGTGCGGCCCTTCAGCGATCCGATTAAAAAAAACAGCCACTTGGTGGTCTTGTACGGCAACCTCGCCCCGGAGGGCGCGGTTGCAAAAATTACAGGCAAAGAGGGGCTGAGTTTCAAAGGCAAGGCGCGCGTATTCGATTCCGAAGAAGACTCCTTGCAGGGAATTTTGAGCGGCCAAGTAAAGGCCGGCGACGTGGTGGTGATCCGCTATGAAGGTCCGAAGGGTGGTCCCGGCATGCGCGAGATGTTAAGTCCGACGAGCGCCATCATGGGCAAAGGCTTGGGAAAAGACGTGGCGCTGATAACCGATGGCCGGTTTTCCGGCGGCAGCCATGGATTCGTGGTAGGGCACTTATCGCCGGAAGCGGCTCTCGGCGGCCCGCTGGCGCTGGTGAGAACGGGCGATGACATTACAATCGATGCGCTACGCCGCGAAATCACGCTGCATGTCGCCGTGCAGGAACTGAAGCGCCGTCGTCGATCATGGATGGCGCCCAAACCCTATGCGCGCCGCGGCGCGCTGGCTAAATATTCCAGAGAGGTCAGCATCGCCTCCTTGGGCGCCGTAACGGATCTGGAGCAAGCCACATGAAACGCGGCCAAGTCCTCATGATGTCTGGCGCTTATACGAGTCGTTCAGGAGTTACATCGTGCTTGCAGTTCGGGCTGGATATGTGTCAGGCTTCTTTACTCGCCGAAGGGAACTTGCTGGAAAGCTGCTGGGAAAACCAGCCGCAGGTTCGAGGCGTGCGCGATGCGCAAGAGATCAAGAGTGAGG
>DATHFW010000294.1:0-10507 GCA_035317945.1 Steroidobacteraceae bacterium
CGGCGCGAAATATTTATTCGACCAGCGCGGCGCAGGCGTCAAATTGGGCGTCCTCGTCAGTCCCTCCGTCGATGGCGAATTCGGCGCCATCATCGTGCGCAGTTTGGGCGGCGAGGTGATTCGCGGATCCTCGACGCATACCGGGGCGCGCGCGTTGCGCGACTTCTACCAGGCGTTGGTTCATGAGGGCATATCGCCCGTCATCGCACCGGACGGACCGCGCGGCCCGCCTTGGAAATTCAAACCCGGGGCCTTGCTGCTCGCGCAACTTTCTCAAAGGCCGATCATTCCCTTGTGTTATGTCGCATCCCGCGCTTGGAAAGTCGGTTGGGATCGGTTCGTCATCCCGAAGATCGGTGCGCGCGTCGTGATCGCCATCGGCGAGCCGGTCTTCGTGGCCAAAGGCCTGGACGCGGCTGCTCTCGCAAGTCTACAAGCCGATATGGAACAGAGGCTTACATTGCTGTTTGAAACCGCCAAGGCAGCTCTGGCCTGACAATTTCGCCCAGGTTCCAAGCGAAACTAACGATCCTTTTGCTGAAGCCCTATTAATACAATCGCTTAGCTTGTATTCCTTACAACTTATGCGAGAATCCTGATGTATGTACCGATCAGGCTCGCGAGGAACTGAGCGACGCATTCGAGTTTTGCGCCGTATTGAGTGGCAAACTATTGATCTACAAACGTAACTATCTTCGTGGGACCAGTGAAGGCGCATGGCAATAGCTCCAAACGATCCCCGTCACCCAGATCTTACCGCCTCGGACATACTGTCCCCGCAAACTTGGCCGAGGCGAGGTGCGCGACCCACGGTTGGCCTTGACGTCATTTGCACCAAAATCGCGGTTGATTTTCAAACGATGACCGCGGCGACAGCGCTCGACATCATCATCGTCAATTTAGAGTTACTCAGGGAAGCGACCCGCGTCGATGCCGCCTTTCATATCGCGCTGGATCCCGAGTTGGGCCAGATCGGCGACGTGCAGGTCGCGCGCGGCATGTTGGCCACCGGCAATCCGGAACAGTTGCGCGGTCAATCCATGGATGAGTTGCCCTGGCTGCAAGCGCGTCTGGCGCCGCTGCGGGTCTCTGAGATGCGCGATACCGCCGCGCCTCGGGACGACCAGGCGGTCGACGCGGCGCTATGGAGTCATTTGGGCATCGGCTCGGTGCTGCTCATCGGCTATTCGATCAAGGGGCGAGCCGCCGGTTTGCTGGGTATAGCCAACGCGCGGCCGCGCGATAATTGGGACGTGCAACTGCACCTGCTGATGAAGCTGGTGGGCAGCAGTCTCGCCACCGGGCTCGAGCGCATCGAGATCCAGCGTCACCTGGAGGACTTGGAAGAGCGTAACGAACTCGCCATACACAGCGCGAACGACGGATTGTGGGATTTCGACACATTGAATAATCGGGTGTACCTCTCGCCGCGCTGGAAAGCCATGCTGGGCTACGATGAAAGCGATGTGGGGCAGGCGCCCGACTGGCGCACCTTGGTGCACTCCGATGACATGTCGCGTGTACAGGCCGCCATTCGCGATCACGTGGCCGGCAAGACGCCGATTTTCGAAAGCCTGCATCGCATGCGTCATGCGACGGGCGAATGGCGCTGGGTCATCAGCCGCGCCAAAGCCAAGGTCGATGACAAAGGCCGCCTGCTGCGGCTGGTCGGCGTCGAACTGGACATCACCGAGCGCAAACTCTACGAGGAGGCGCTGTTCCGCGAAAAAGAGAGCGCGCAAATCACCTTGCAGAGCATCGGTGACGGTGTCATTACCACCGACGAGAAAGGGGTCATCGACTATGTGAATCCGGTGGCCGAGGCGCTGACCGGCTGGCGTCTCGAGGACAGCCAGGGCCGCGCCATCGAGGAGATTTTCCGGGCCTTCCACGAGGAAACCTGCGAGCCGCTGGAAAATCCGCTGGCGGTGGCCATCCGCCGCACCCGTTCGATCAAGTCGGTGCGCCCGATGCTGCTGATCCGCCGCGACGGCAATGAAATTTACGTGGAAAGCACGGCATCTCCGATACGCGACGGCAGCGGCGCCGTATCCGGCGGCGTGCTCGTGTTCCACGATGTCAGCGAGGCGCGTGAGCTGAACCGCCGCTTGAGCTATCACGCCAGCCACGACGTGCTGACCGGCCTGGTGAATCGCCGCGAATTCGAAAATCGCATGGAACGTGCTCTCAAGAGCGCCAAGGCGCGGGAGACTTCCTACGCGCTGTGCGTCCTTGATTTGGATCAATTCAAAATCGTCAACGACACCTGCGGTCACAGCGCAGGCGACGCGCTGCTCGGCCAGGTGGGTGCGCTGCTCAAGTCAAAAGTCCGCTGGCGCGACACGCTGGCGCGCTTGGGCGGCGATGAATTCGGCATCCTGTTGGAGAGCTGCTCGCTCGATGAAGCCATGCGCACCGCCGAGGCGCTGCGCGAGGCGGTCCGCAATTTCAAGTTCACCTGGGAAGAGCGCACCTTCCGCCTGGGCGCCAGCATCGGCGTCGTACCCATTTCGGCGGACAATGCCGACGTCGCGGCCGTCTTGAGTGCCGCCGACAGCGCCTGTCAGGCAGCCAAGGAAGCGGGCCGCAACCGCGTCCATAGCTTCGAGGAAAACGACATCGACCTCATGCGCCGCCGCCGCGAGATGCAGTGGGCGGCGCGCATCAACAATGCGCTGGAAGAGGGCCGTTTCGAGCTGTTCAGGCAGACCATCATGCCGCTGCAGAAAACCGAAGCGGGCGCGCACTACGAGTTGCTGCTGCGCATGCGCGACGAGGCCGGCAAGATCGTGGGGCCGGATAACTTCATGACGGCCGCCGAGCGCTACGGCATCACGCCGAGCATCGATCGCTGGGTCATCGAGAACGCTTTCCGCTGGCTGGTGTCGGAGGCCGATGAGCGCGAAAAGCTCACCATGTGCTCGATCAACCTGTCCGGGCAGAGCCTCGGCGATGATAAATTCCTGCCCTACGTCATCGATCAATTTCACCGCAGCGGCTTGGATGCCACCAAGATTTGTTTCGAGATCACGGAAACCGCGGCGATCGCCAGCTTCTCGCAGGCCAATCGCTTCATCCAGGCTTTGAAGGAATTGGGCTGCAAATTCGCGCTCGATGATTTCGGCACCGGTTTGTCATCGTTCGGATACTTGAAGCACTTCCCGGTCGATTATTTGAAGATCGACGGCAGCTTCGTCAAAGAGATCCTGCACGATCCCATCGATCGTGAGATGGTGCGTTCGATCAATGAGATCGGCCACCTGACCGGCAAGCAGACCATCGCCGAGTTCGCAGAGAACCAAGAAATCATCAACATGCTGCAAAGCCTGGGTGTCGACTACGCTCAAGGCTACGGCGTGTCGCAACCACAGCGGGTCTTGAAGGCCGCCAACGGCGTCTGATCTTAAGCGCCGCCGCGCCATTCGAAGCGCATTGACAGATCCACGGCGCGCACGTGCTTGGTGATGCTGCCGACCGAAATAAAATCCACACCCGTCAGGGCAATTTCGCGAATCGTGTCGGTGGTGATTCCGCCCGAGGCTTCAATTTTCAAGCGCCGTTTCGCGCCCGCGTTCATCGCCACGCCTTCGCGCATGGCCGGCAGCGAAAAATTATCCAACATCGCGATGTCGGCTCCGGCGTCAATGGTCTGTTCCAACTGCGCCAAATTCTCGACCTCGACCTCGACGGGGATGGATGCGGCGCTGTGTTTGGCGGCCGCAACCGCCAGTGCGATCGAGCCTGCCGCGGCGATGTGATTTTCCTTGATCAAGATACCGTCGAACAGTCCCACGCGATGATTCTCGCCGCCGCCGACGCGCACGGCGTATTTTTGTGCGGTTCGCAGTCCCGGAATGGTCTTGCGCGTATCGAGAAGCCGGCAATGCGTGCCGGCCAGCAGCGCCACGTAAGCATGGGCGGCGGTCGCCGTGCCGCTGAGCAGCTGCAGAAAATTCAGCGCGCACCTCTCCCCGGTCAGAAGCGCACGAGCCGGGCCATCCACCGTGAATAAAACCTGATCGGCAACGACGGCATCGCCTTCGGCCGCGCGCCACTTGAAGGTCACGCGCGCATCGATCTGGCGGAAACACTCCTCGACATACGGGATGCCGCAGAGGATCGCCGCCTCCCTGGTGATCACGGTGGCGCGGGCGTTTCTTTCCGGAGGAATGAGTGCGGCGGTCAGATCGCCGCTGCCGATATCTTCGGCAAGCGCCGCGGCAACTTTGAGCGCGAGATCTTTAGGAATCGGCACCGCGGACCTGGGAGGCAGGCTCCTCTGGCCGGTCAGCGGTGCCGAACTCGCCATTTAGAAGGGCAGGCCGTGCGTCGGTCCGACCATGCACATCAGCATCGGAACGGATAGCAGAAAGTTGATTCGGGAGGCGTACAAGGCGGCCTTGCGGGCCTTCGCCTTCTCATCATCGGTCGCCGGCACAATGCCCAATATCTTCTTCTGGTTGGGCCAAATGATCCCCCAGACATTGAGCAGCATGATGGTGCCCAGCCACGCGCCGATTCCCATGATGAGATTGGGCCGGGAAACCGGCGTGTCGAGCAGCCCCAGCGTAAACGCACCGACGAAGCGGCCATGCGTTTGCGACAGCAGCCAGGCGCCCAAAATCCAGGTGCCCAGCGCCGACCAGCGAAACCACAGCAGCGCACGCGGCGCGACGTATTTATTGATGCCGGCACCGCCCGGACCGCCCTTGTCGGCCGCCGCCACCGCCATGGCAGGGGTCTGTACGGCGTTGAAGTAGTACAACAGGCCGATCCAGAAGACGCCGAATATGATGTGCAGCCAGCGGGTTAGGGCCGCCAGTGTCAGGGTATTGAAGCTCAGGCCGCCGTCAATCAGGGCCGCGATCACGACCGCGAGCACGAACCCTATAATGAGAGGCCATTTGACGGTAGTTAACGGGTTCATGCAATTCCCCTTCTTAAAGTTGTGCTTCGGACCCCGCCACGGCGCGGATCCTGCGTTGCGGCAGACTGGAAGAATAGGGGACTGACCCCAATAATTCAACGATGCCCGAGATGACCGCCCCGCCCGTATCGCCCTGCGTCAATACCTGCACTCTGGACGCCAACGGATACTGCATGGGCTGTTATCGTACAATTGAGGAAATCGCCGGCTGGCAGGGGATGAGTCATCCCGAACAGCGGGCACTGCTGCGCGTGTTGGGCGAACGCGCGCGAGCGCGAACGGTCTTAAGTGAATAACTTGGAGAGTGTTGATTATGGATGCAATTGAACGAATCAAAGGCCAGCTGTCGGCCGCACCCGTGGTGCTTTACATGAAGGGCACGCCCGATTTCCCGCAGTGCGGCTTTTCCGCACAGACGGTCGGCGCTTTGCGGGCCTGCAAGGCGCAGTTCGCGCATATCAATATTTTCGAGGACCCGGAAGTGCGCGAAGCGCTGAAGACCTACTCGAAGTGGCCCACCTTTCCGCAGCTCTACGTCAACGGCGAGCTGGTCGGCGGCTGCGACATCACCCTGGAGATGTACAAGAGCGGTGAATTGAAGCAATTGCTGGCGGAGGCCGGCGCCGTAGCCGCCTAGGAGCGAGGCGGAGTACTTAGACAGGTTCGCGAGGTTCCTGCGGGTCAACCTCAACTTCGAGCGGCCCCATGGCGGCCAGGCGTCTGCGGCCGGCATCGAAGACGCTCTGAAATTGATTGCACACGATGCAGAACAGGTCTGCCGTGCGTTCGGCGTCATAGGCGGCCGCATGTGCCGATGCGGTGTCCCATTCCAGACCCGCGGCCAGGGTTGCGCGCATCAGCACGGTTTGGCCAAAGGCGACGCCGCCGAGCGTGGCCGTGTCGAAACTGGAGAAGGGATGAAACGGGTTGCGCTTGACCTGCGCGCGCGCCACCGCCGCATTTAAAAAATTCAGGTCAAAAGAGGCGTTGTGGCCGACCAGCACCGCGCGCGTGCAGTCCGCGGTTCGAACGGCGGTTCGTACTTCTTTGAAAATACGCTGCAGCGCGTCCTCTTCGGGTATGCCGGGCCGCAGGGGATGATGGGGGTCGATGCCCGTCACCGCCATCGATGCGGGTTCCATGTTGGCGCCGGGGAAGGGAATGACGTGGTAACGATGGGTCTCGCCGCGCGCGAGCGTGCCGTCGCTGCGCATCTCGAGGAGCACGGCAGCAATTTCCAGCAGCGCATCGGTTTGCGAATTGAATCCGCCGGTTTCGACATCGACCACCACGGGCAGAAAACCGCGGAAGCGCGTGGCGAATGTAATGGGTGGAATCTGTGACATGGGTTAGGAGCCAGGCGCGTGGAGTGGAGCGAGCTGCCAGCCCACCCGCTCGCCGGCGCGGTAGGGGATGAGCGCACCTGCGCCGAACGCATAGTGCTCCGGCGCCACCCAGGGTTGCTTCAGCAGCGTGACGCTGTCGGCATGGCGGGGCAGCTCGTAGAAATCGGCACCAAAATGACTGGCAAACGCCTCCAGCCGGTCGAGGCGACCGACCGATTCGAAGGCTTCGGCGTACAACTCGATGGCGGCATGCGCCGTGAACATGCCGGCACATCCACAAGCGTTTTCCTTGGTTGCCTGTTCATGGGGTGCGCTATCGGTACCGAGGAAGAAGCGTGAGTTGCCGCTGGTCGCGGCCTCGAGCAACGCTTGGCGATCTTGCTCGCGCTTCAGTATCGGCAAGCAATAATAGTGCGGCCTGACGCCGCCCAAGAAAATTGCATTTCGATTGTGCAGCAGATGCTGCGGAGTAATCGTGGCGGCAACACCGGTTCTCGCCGCCTCGACGAACTGCACGGCGCGCGCCGTCGTAATGTGCTCGAAGACAACTTTGAGTTTCGGGAAGCGGTCGAGCAGGGGCTGAAGCACCGTATCGATGAAATGCGTTTCGCGATCAAACACATCGACGTCGGCCTGCGGTGATTCGCCGTGAACCAGCAACCGCATGCCGACCTTTTCCATATGCGCGAGAACCCCGTAGACCCGCTGGATGTCGGTGACGCCGGCATCCGAATGCGTGGTCGCGCCGGCCGGATAGAGTTTCACGCCGTGAATGAAGCCTGCGGCGCGGGCGCGATCGATTTCCGCCGCCGTCGTCGTATTCGTGAGGTACAGCGTGAGCAGCGGCTCGAATCGGCTGCCCACGGGCAACGCCGACAGGATGCGCTGCCGATAGGCGTGGGCCAAGTCGGTCGTGGTAATGGCGGGTTTGAGATTTGGCATCACAATGGCTCGCCCGAAGCGCTGCGCCGTGAAACCGACGACAGCTTGCAGCGCCGCGCCGTCGCGCAGGTGAACGTGCCAGTCGTCCGGCCGTTGAATGCGCAATTGATTCATTGGCGTGCCCGCGGCGCCCGGGATGGCGCGGGCCAGCCGCTGCGCAGCAGCTCCAGCGTGTAGCGCACGCCGAAGCCCGTGATCTCCGTTGCGATGTGCGCGAGGCCGCCGTGCCTGGTGCCGGCCGCAAGATCCAGGTGCAGCCAGGCGATGTCATTCGGCACAAATCGATTCAAGAAACGCGCCGCCAAGATGTGATCGCCCTTGCCGTCCGCGGCGCATTGCATGATATCGGCCACGCTGCTTTCCAAATCCGTATCGTAGTCGACGTCCATGGGGAAGCACCAGACGCGTTCGCCGCTGTTGGCGCCTGCGGATTCGATCAAGGTGCGCGCCTCAGGGCGATTGGTGAACGCGCCGCTGTAGCGCTCGGTGAGCGCGTACACACAGGTACCGGTGAGCGTCGCATAGTCGATGATGGCGCGCGGCTTCTTCGCCGAGGCGAGACTGAGCGCATCCGCCAGCACCATGCGGCCCTCGGCATCGGTGTGAATGACTTGAATGGTGGTGCCGTTCGCCGCGCGAACGATGTCCTGCGGTTTGTAGGCGAGCGGACCGATGCGGTTTTCGGTGATCGCCAGCCAGCAATCCACGGCCAACGGCGAGCGCAGCGCATGCAGTGCATAGAGACTTCCCAAGGCGACGGCGCTGCCTTCCATGTCCGTGTGCATGTCCAACATGCTCTTGTGCGCCTTTAAATTCGTGCCGCCGGTGTCGAAACAAATGCCCTTGCCCACCAAGCTGACGGCCGCTGCTGCTGCGCCGCGCGGCCGGTAGGACAGATAGGCAATGCCGGCGTCGCGCCGGCCATTGCCGCGGGCCACCGCGAGAAACGCACCCGCGCCCAAGCGCTTGAGCTGCGTTTCGCCATAGAATTTGAAACTCAACTGCAATCGCTGTGCGAACTGTTTGAGCAGTCGACGGTACATGCCCGCATCCAAGGTGCTGGGCGGCAGGGCGGTCAGCCATCGGGCCAGATTGTTGCCGGCCGCCGTCGCCAGCGTCAGGTCCAAATCGGGCAACTTTTCGCGCCGCGCGAGGTCAATACGCAGGAGCCGCGCGCGGGTTTTAGGCTTGCTCTTGAAGGTCGCGAAACGAAATGCGGCGGCCTCGAGCGCCGCGATGATGGTATTGAAGGTCGCCTCAGCGGCAGCAGGCGTGCATCCCTGTTGCCAAACCAGCAGAGATTGCGGATCGCCGTCGAGCGCGCTGCGTGCGAGCTTGCCGGCGGCTTGCAGGCGCTCAAAGGTGCTGGCCTCGCGGGCCACGCACGCGACGACCAAAAGAGTCTGCGCACGAGGTCCCACGCGCAGGTGAAAGGTGTCGCCGGCTTTTCGGACTTTGCGCTCGTGCAGCGCGCGCAGCACTGCGCCATGCGGCAGCGCATTCCAGTCGGCTTGCGAGGGCGCGAGCGGCAAGAACAGCAATGCACTTGCGTAGCGTGCGAGTATTGATTCGGTTATGCGCGAACCGATCTGGCGCACCGGCACGAGAAGTTGGTCAAAAGGCAAGCGAGTCGGCATATCTTAAAACCGCCAAGGTATCGCGACTTCATCCCTTGCTTGACCGTGAAAAACCAAACCCCGAAGATAGTGCGGGTAAACTTAGTGGCAGTTAGCGCAGGGGCGCTGTAACGTGCGTGCCATCTTAACAGGACACGTGGGTGTGTGCATTCTATGACGCAACAATCGCCGTTCGAAGACATTGATCCCACTGAAACTCAAGAGTGGCTGGAATCGATCGATTCGGTCATGCGGGCGCAAGGCCCGGAGCGGGCGCATTTTTTGCTCGAAAAACTGGTGGACTTTACACGCCGGTCGGGCGCGTATCTGCCTTTCAAGCCGAACACTGCCTACCTGAATACGATCTCCAAAGCGCAGGAGCCGGAATATCCCGGCGATCGTTCGTTGGAGCGGCGCAACGAAGCCTATATACGTTGGAACGCGCTGGCCATGGTGGTGCAGGCGAACCGCACGAATTCCGAGTATGGCGGCCACATCGCCACTTACGCGTCCGCTGCGACGCTGTACGAGGTCGGGTTCAATCATTTCTGGCGCGCGCGCAGCGCGGCCCATCCCGGCGACATGATCTTCATGCAGGGGCACTCGAGTCCGGGTATCTATGCCCGCGCCTACCTCGAGGGCCGTTTGGATGAGAGTCAGCTGCAGCGTTTTCGTCAAGAGGTGCGCGGCGGCGGATTGTCATCCTATCCGCATCCCTGGTTGATGCCGGACTTTTGGCAATTTCCGACGGTGTCGATGGGATTAGGTCCGATGATGGCGATATTTCAGGCCCGATTTGTGCGCTACTTGGAGCATCGCGGCATCGTCGCCCCCTCCGACCGCAAGGTGTGGGCATTCTTGGGCGACGGTGAAATGGATGAGCCCGAGTCGATGGGCGCGCTCACCATGCCGGTGCGCGAGAAGCTCGACAATCTCATCTTCGTCATCAATTGCAACTTGCAGCGGCTCGACGGACCGGTGCGCGGCAACGGCAAAATCATTCAAGAGCTCGAAGCGGCCTTCTTGGGGGCGGGTTGGAACGTCATCAAGGTTCTTTGGGGCGGACGCTGGGATCCGCTGCTGGAGCGCGATCAAAAGGGGTTCCTCAAGCGCGTGATGGAAGAATGCGTGGACGGCGAGTACCAGAATTTCAAATCCAAGGGCGGCGCGTATACGCGCGAGCATTTCTTCGGCAAGTATCCTGAGCTCAAGGAAATGGTCGCCAATATGTCCGACGAGGAGATTTGGCACTTGAATCGCGGCGGCCACGATCCGCAAAAAGTCTTCGCCGCGTATTCTTCGGCCGTCGCCAATGTGGGGGCGCCCACGGTGATATTGGCGAAGACCGTCAAGGGATTCGGCATGGGAAAGGCGGGCGAAGGCCTCAATTCCACCCATCAACAGAAAAAACTCACTGACGAGAATCTCAAGGAAGTCCGCGATCGCTTCAATATCCAGATCACCGACGAGGAAATTGCCGGCCTGTCATTCAGAAAGCCCGCCGAGGACAGTGAAGAACTGCAATATTTGCAGGAGCGCCGTGCCGCCCTGGGCGGCTATTTGCCCGCGCGCAATTCATCTGCGCCGCCGCTCATCGTGCCGCCGCTCGAAGCTTTCAGCACGCTGCTCGAAGGCACCGGCGATCGCGAAATATCGACCACCATGGCGCTGGTGCG
>DATHFW010000295.1:0-7395 GCA_035317945.1 Steroidobacteraceae bacterium
GAATCAGCTGGATTTGTGCATTCAGGCAACGGGGAATGATGTCATCGGTAATCTGACGCCAAGCGGCGGCCTCGGAACTGCGACATGCACCGGTCCGAATGCGGTGGGTGCAGATCCCGTGCAGGTTATGTTTTTGTACAACCCGGCAAATGCAGCCGGCAACACCGCTGCCGAAGACATAAATATTATCGTCGGGTTGGCGGGAGGGACTGCAGCGCCCGGCCGAATCAAGGTCGTGGTTGAAGATGACGGCGCGGGCAGCAAGATCACGCAGTTCGCAACCAACAGCGGCACCATACAGGGTCACCCGGGCGCAGCGGGCGCGGCGGCGGTTGGTGCGGCATTTTTTGCGAACACCCCTTCCTGCGGATTTGAGCCGCTGCTGGAATTGTTTTCGTCGGCGGGCGGTGATCCCATTCTGTTCGATGTGAACGGAACGCGTCTTCCAGCGCCGGGTGTCATGAGGCAAAAACCGGATTTCGTCGGTCCGGACGGCGGCAATAATACTTTTCTCGGATTCACGCTGGCTGACGGGGGAATTACCGACTCCAGCACGGTCACCGAGTGTTTTAACAATGCGAGCTTTCCGAATTTCTTCGGCACTTCGGCCGCTGCGCCGCATGTGGCCAGCATTGCTGCGTTATTCCTGCAAGCCAATCCGACCTTGACGCCGGCAGAGATTGTCGGCTTCATGCAAAGCACAGCGGTGCCAATGGAAGTTTCAACCAGTGGTCCTGTCCCCAATGTTGCCGCCGGTTACGGTTTGGTGCAGGCCAACCTCGCGGCGAACATGGTTCCCGCGACCTTGCCTCCCGCGCCTACGCTGACACTGGCGTCCAGTTCCATCATCGTGGGCAGCTCGACCACGCTCACTTGGTCCTCGGCAAACAACCAGGGATGCACTGCTTCGGGAAGTTGGACCGGCGCCTTGGCCAGCAGCGGTACCCAAACCGTTACGCCGACGGCGGCCGGGACTGACACCTACACACTGCTGTGCACCAACGGTCTCGGCGCATCGCCGCCGACATCAGTGACTCTGACGGTGACGGGCACCGTTGCGACGCAGCCTCCGACTACCTCCGGCGGCGGCGGCGGTACGTTGGGCTTGGTCACCCTGCTCGGCTTGTTTGGGGTGGGCGTGGCGAACGCGCGGCGTTCGCTGCATTCGCGTCGTCGCAAATCTTCGAGTCCCGTCGCGAACATCGCATAAGAGCGGTGTCTGTTAGTCTCCCCGGTGCTCACGCCGCCGTTTTCAGCGCGCTGATCCTTGCCTCGCATCGACGGGATGTCTGGCTCGGCGGCGTAGCTGAAAACGATGACTCGTTCCCGCTCACGGACGGGGGCGACCTCCCCGCGGACAGCATGTTGCGGGCCGCATTGACGTCCCGATCGTGCGTCACACCACACGCACTGCACACCCATGTCCTTACATTGAGCATGTCAATTCCTGAAGGACCGGTGAGGGCCTTGCAGGCGTTGCATTCTCGCGTTGTGTTTCTCTCGTTGACGATCGATACGCGCCTGCCGGCCTGCTGGCCCTTATACAGCAGCTGCGACTTGAGTATCCCCCAACCGGCATCGAGCACGGACTTTGCCATCCGGGTCTTCACCAGTTTTCCGCTACTCACATCGCCAATGACGATATTCTGATATTCCTGAACAAGCTTCGTTGAGAACCGATGCAAAGCTTCCTTTCGCCGCCGCGCAGCGGTTCGGTGCAGGCGCTTGGCCTGACGTTTATGACCGCGGCGCTGAGCGTTGGCAATTTTCTGCTCGATATTTCGATAGAAACGGCCCGCGCGCAGCTTATCCCCATCGCTGGTGGTGGCGATGTGCTGTAATCCTAAATCGATGCCGACTTCCAGCTTCGGAGCACTGGACTGCGACGCTTCTACTGCGATGGGCACGCAAAGCCACCAGTCCCCGACCGAATCCTGAGCAAAGCAGCCGCACTTCCATTTCACGTCCTCAAGAAGCTCTCGTTCAACCGATACGTGCAAAGCACTTGCTGGCCCCGGCAGTGAGCTTGTCCAGATCAAACGCGGTGAGCCATTTAGGCGGTCCCGCAAAGGGGCGCGCCGCCTTGTAGCTGCTGGCATTGGCGAAATTCCAAACCTGGTTTACTTCGATCGCCGCAGTATTGAGCCACGCATAGCCTTCCGCCTTCACCTTGAGGCGCAGCGTCCGTATGTGCTGAATCTTGGTTGCCATGATTCAATCACCGAAATTACCCTCGTATATACAACTCGGGCAAGCTGCATTTCTCGACAAAACATACAGAAATGCGGGAACGAGGCGGCGCGCGCCAGTATCACTTACAGCTGGGTTGCGTCATCCTTGACGCTTCGCGGGTAAGGAAAACGGCGGTGCCATGACGGAACAATCGGGCGGTGAATCCGCGCAACTTGCGCGGCCCAGGTCGTGGGCAACGTTTGGCGCTCTCGGCGTAGTCTTCGGCGATCTCGGTACGAGCCCGCTGTACACATTGCAAACGGTGGTGCAGGCGACGGGCGGTCAATTCACGCCGCAGACCGCGCTCGGCGTGCTCTCGCTGGTGTTTTGGACTTTGATCGTAACCATCTCGATCAAGTACTGTTTGTTCGTGTTGCGCGCCGACAATCGGGGCGAGGGCGGCATTCTCGCCTTGATGTCCGCGATCGGGGCCAACGGTTTTACGCCCGGCTTACGCATCTTGACAGGCATGGGACTGCTCGGCGCCGCGTTGATCTACGGCGACGGCGCGATCACGCCGGCCATATCCGTATTGAGCGCGCTCGAAGGGGTCAACGTCGTGACGGACGCCTTCAAGCCCTTCATCATGCCCATGGCCGTCGTCATTCTTCTGTGCCTCTTCTCCGCACAGCGATTCGGAACGGAAAAAATCGGCCGCGCGTTCGGCCCCGTGATGCTGCTGTGGTTTTTGGTCATCGCGTTGATCGGAGGCGCTTCCATCTTGCAGCACCCGGGCGTCATTGCCGCGGTTGATCCCCGGCATGCGATCAACTTCTTAGCCGCCGAGGGACGTTCCGGATTCCTGGTGCTGGGGGGCGTATTCCTGTGCATCACCGGTGGCGAGGCGCTTTACGCCGACATGGGCCATTTCGGCAAGGGCCCGATCCGCCGCTCTTGGTACGGCATCGTTCTGCCGTCGTTGTTGCTCAGCTATGCGGGGCAAACCGCGTTTTTGCTCGACAAGGGAACCGTGGCGGGAAATCCCTTTTTCCAGATTGCGCCGGCCTGGTCCATTTATCCCCTCGTGCTGCTGGCGACGCTGGCGACCATTATCGCGAGCCAGGCCATCATCACCGGTTCCTTTTCAATGACGCGACAGGCCATGCAGCTTGGCTGGCTTCCCGGTGTCGCGATAAGGCAAACCTCCGATCGAATCTACGGTCAGATCTATATTCCGGCGGTCAATTGGCTGCTGATGGTCGCCACCATCGCCGTCACCATCGTCTTCGAACGATCGGATCGCCTCGCGGGAGCCTATGGAACCGCGGTGTCGACCACAATGCTGCTGACCACGTTCTTGCTGTATCGAGCCATGCGCGATCTGTGGAAATGGCCTCGGGCCGTTGCAATGCCCGTCGCCGGAATATTCATCATGGTCGATTCGAGCTTTTTCCTTGCCAATCTCTTGAAGATTGCCGAAGGCGGCTGGTTGCCTCTGACCTTCGCAGCGATCTTGTTCTTGGTCATGATTACGTGGCGCTCCGGCATCGATGCGATTCGCGCAACGCTGGTGCATGCACCGCTGTCTGCGGAACGGTTCCTATCGGATCTGAAAAGCGGCGTCATTCCGCGCGTGGAGGGGACGACCGTATTCCTGACTCGCAGCACCCAAAAGGTATCCCGGGTGATCATGGATCATGCGCGTTTTGTCGGCGTTCTGCCGCGCAATGCCATTGCTCTGAGCGTGGTCTTCGAAAACACTCCTCGCGTCGTCGGTCCCACATGCACCGTGGTCGACAACGTGGGCGAAGGGTTGTGGCATGTCATTGCGCGCTTCGGTTTCCTCGAAATTCCGAACCTGCGCCAAGCGCTGGCGGGCACCCGTGGTTTCGGTGCGGCAATCGATTTTGACAAGGCGCTGTTCTTCGGCACCCGCGATCACGTGGTGTCCAAGAGAAAAAACGCCAGCATGCGAGGCTGGCGCTTGGTCTTGTTCGCGTTTCTCTATCGAAATTCGGTAAAAATCGTCGATCGATTCAGTCTGGACGCCGAGAATGTGATCGAGATTGCCAGGCAAATTGAGATCTAGGGTTCTGCTGCTCGGTGTGATGGTCGTGAAATATCGGCCCGTGCTCGCGGAATGCCGGCACGTCGTGGACATCTCTTGCAGTCAAATTTTCAATGACGCTCAACACGGCCCATCCCAACATCAGGCACAGGCACGCAAGCAGCAGCAAAGCAATTAAGAGATTCATGGCAGGCACCGAACTCTAGAAGCGAGCCGGAATTTTAAATTCGAACAGCTTTTTCGGGCTGTAGGAACAACGCTGATAATCCTGTCAGCCCTGATTCGCTCTAGGGGTTGGGTTCAACGCCGGCAACACGCAGCCCCGCAGCTCGCCAAACCCGATGGTGACGGCGCCTGGCCGCTCACAGCGGCCTCGAAAAATTACGGTGTCACCGTCCTCCAAGAAGGTGCGCTGTTCGTCTTGGCCGATTTGCAGCGGCTGGCTGCCGCCCTTGCTGAGCTCGACCAATGAGCCGGCTTCGGCGGGCGTTGGGCCGGATTGCGTGCCGCTGCCCAACAAATCCCCGGGACGCAGATTGCAGCCATTTACCGTGTGGTGCGCGACCAGCTGCGAAATGGTCCAGTAGGCATGGCGAAAGCTGGTCTCCGAAAGCCGTTGCGGAGGCTCATGGCGATCACGCATTTTTGCGGTCTGAATGAGCGCCTCGAGCCGGATATCGATGGCTCCGGCATCTCTATTTCCCTGAGAGTCCAGGTATGGCAAAGGCTGAGGATCGTCTTGAGGGCGGTTGAAGGGTACGCGAAAGGGGGCGAGCGCCTGCAACGTCACGACCCAGGGCGAAATGGTGGTGGCGAAGTTTTTTGCCAAGAACGGACCTAAGGGCTGGTACTCCCAGCCCTGTAAATCCCGGGCCGACCAATCGTTGAGCAAGCAGAGGCCGAAGATGTGATCTTCAGCATCGGCCAATGGGATGGATGCACCCAGCGGATTGCCCGCGCCGATGAAAATGCCCATTTCAAGCTCGTAGTCCAAGCGCGTGCTCGGACCTACTGTCGGGCCGGCGGCTCCGGGTCTTTGCCCTTGCGGCCGCGGGAAACTCTGCCCGGACACGCCGACGGATGAACTGCGGCCGTGGTAGCCGATGGGTATCCACTTATAGTTCGGAAGCAGGGGATTGTCCGGCCTGAATTGCCGGCCGATGGCCGTGGCATGATGAATCGATATGTAGAAGTCGGTGTAATCGCCGATCTGCGCAGGCAAAGAAAATATCGCCTCGTCTTGCGGCACCAAGCAGGCTTTCAAAGCGCCTTCGAGCGCGGAGCCTTGTGCCAGCGCCTCGAACAGCGCGCGGCGCAACACGCCCCAAACTTGCGGACCCAGTTGCATCAGCGAATTCAGCGACGGCAGGCTACCGGCGCGAATTCCCTGCGCGGCATCCCCTGAGAACAAATTCGCGTCTGCGACCGCGGCAAGATCCAGGATCTGATCTCCAATCGCCACGCCGCCTCGAAATGGCTCGGCGCCGTGCGCGCGTCGAAATACGCCGAAGGGAAGATTTTGGATGGGAAACGCGCAACCGGCTAGATTCGCAGCAGGCAGCCAGCTGCGAACCTGGGGATCGTGCGTCGCATCCGGGCGATGGAAGACTGTCACGGCCGCGTCGGATCGAAGTGCTTTTTAAGCCCCAGCCAGTGGCTCATGTAGTCATCTTGCAGCCGCGGTGTTCCCTGCAGCGCGTTGCGCGCCGGCCTGAGCACGGATCGAGATTCGAACATGAACGCCATCGTGTCGGTGAGGCGCACCGGCATCGAGGTGTCCGCCGCCGTGGCTTTGTCAAAAGTCGCGGCGTCCGGGCCGTGCCCGCTCATGCAGTTGTGCAATGAGGATCCACCGGGCACGAAGCCGGTACTTTTGGCGTCATAGACCCCACAGATGAGCCCCATGAATTCATTGGCCACGTTGCGATGAAACCAGGGCGGCCGAAACGTGTTCTCCATCGTCAGCCAGCGCGGGGGGAAAACGACGAAATCGATATTGCTGGTGCCGGAAGTGTCGCTCGGCGAATGCAGCACCAGGAATATGGACGGGTCGGGATGATCGTACGAGGTTGATCCCATGGTGTTGAATCGCCGCAGGTCGTATTTGTAAGGCGCGTTGTTGCCATGCCATGCAACCACATCGAGCGGCGAGTGGTCCATTTTTGCCGCCCACAAGCCGCCGGTGAATTTGCCGATGAGTTCGCAGGGTTCATCGAGTTCTTCGTAGCGCGCCCGCGGCGTGAGAAAATCGCGCGCATTGGCGAGGCCGTTGGAGCCGATGGGCCCGAGATCCGGCAATTTGAACGGAGCGCCGAAGTTCTCGCAGACATAGCCTCGCGCCTCGCCGTTCGGAAGTTCCACTCGAAAGCGCAATCCGCGCGGAATCACCGCGATTTCTTGGGGACTTAAATCTATGCGTCCAAGCTCGGTGTCGAGAGTCAGTGCGCCTTGCTGCGGCACGATGAGCATTTCTCCATCGGCGTCGTAGAAGAATCGCCGCTGCATCGAGCGGTTGGCGGCAAATAAATAAATGGCGCAGCCCGCGTGCGCGTCCGGCGATCCGTTGCCGGCCATGGGCACCAAGCCTTCGACGAAATCGGTGGGCGCCGCGGGTACTGCCAAAGGATCCCAGCGCAACTGATTCGGCGGCACGGACATGCCGTCCGGCCGGTCATCGAGAAGCCGGTGCTTGAATCGCCCGAAGGGCTGGTGCGTCACTGCGGGACGAATGCGGTACAACCACGAGCGCCGATTGGCGGCGCGCGGCGCCGTGAAGGCCGTGCCTGAAAATTGTTCCGCGTACAGTCCGAACGCGCAGCGTTGCGGAGAGTTGCGGCCTTGCGGCAGCGCTCCTGCCAGTGCCTCGGTGGCGAATTCGTTGCCGAAGCCGCTCATGTACCCATCGGAATCGGAAGCGCTTGCGTTCACAGCAACCATTCTATGACACTTGCGAGCGCAAGTATCACGCCAAAGACCTGTGATCGAACAATCGGCCGCGATCAAACGATCAAACGATCAAACGATCAGGCGGGCGGCGGCCTCTGGCGCAGACGGACGGCGGACGCGATATGCGGCTTAATGGTTGTCTCGTCGTACGGCTCTCGATCATGGTGAGGGCTGAGGAATTCCAACAGCTGGTTACCGCCGGCGGCATG
>DATHFW010000296.1:0-5241 GCA_035317945.1 Steroidobacteraceae bacterium
TCGTCGGCTTCAATACTCAAGCCAATCGGGAATTTGCGAATAATTTGCTGCAGAAACTCCGGGGAGTTCCCGGCGCAGTCGACTTGCACATTCACCAAGCCGGCGATTACCCCCAGTTCAATGTCGACGTCGATCGCACCAAGGCGCAGCTGGTGGGTCTCACCGAACAAGCAGTGGCCGGCAACATGCTGGTATCTCTGTCAGGAAGCTTTCAGACGGCGCCGTCATTCTGGGTCGATCCCAACAGCGGAACACAATATCAAGTGGCTTCGCAAACGCCGCAATACCGCCTCGGAAGCCTCAATGATCTGGGCAATACGCCCTTGAGCGGCGGCCTCAACGGCTCATCACAGCTGCTCGCCAATCTCGTGAATATCCATCGCAGCGCGGCTCCGGCGGTTGTCTCGCACTACAACGCGACGACCGCCATCGACATCTACGGCGCGGTGGACGGCACGGACTTGGGATACGTCGCCTCGCAAATCGACAAAATCATCGCCGCGGCAAAGAAAGACCTGCCGAAGGGCTCGAACGTCGTCGTGCGCGGTCAGGTGCAGACGATGAAGGCCTCGTTCAACGGTCTGCTGATCGGCCTCATCGGCGCCATCGTCCTGGTCTACATGCTGATCGTGGTCAATTTTCAATCCCTCCTCGATCCTTTCATCATCATTACTGCGCTGCCGGCCGCACTGGCCGGCATCGTCTGGATGCTATTTCTGACGCACACCACGGTCAGTGTGCCTGCGCTGACCGGGGCCATCATGTGCATGGGAGTGGCAACTGCAAACAGCGTGCTGGTGATCAGCTTTGCGCGCGAGCGCATGAACGCCGGCGATACCGCCCTTGAAGCCGCGCTGCAAGCGGGTTTCACGCGGCTGCGCCCGGTGCTCATGACGGCCATGGCCATGATCATCGGTATGATCCCGATGGCACTGGGATTGGGGGATGGCGGGGAGCAGAATGCCCCGCTGGGCCGAGCCGTCATTGGCGGCCTCATTTTTGCCACGGTCGCGACACTGTTCTTCGTGCCGACAGTATTTTCAATCATTCATGGGCGAAGCTTGGTGCATCCGGTTGGCGCCGCGGAGACCGAAAATGCCTGATAGAAAAATCCGCCGTTACGCGCTGATTCTGCTTGTTGTAGCCATTGCCCTCGGAGTATGGGGCGAAGTGAGCCGAGTGCTGGCGCGCTCCGCGCTCGGCAAGGAGACCGCCAAGTCCGCCATACCCACCGTCACTACCGTCGCCGCCGAGCGTAGCGCCCTCGGCGAGGAATTGGTACTGCCCGGCGCGGTGCAGGCATTTGTGGAGGCGCCGATCTATGCACGCACCAGCGGCTATCTGAAGTCTTGGAATACCGACATCGGTACCGTGGTCACCAAGGGTCAGCTGTTGGCGGAAATTGAGACGCCGGAAGTCGATCAGCAATTGAGCCAAGCGCGGGCGGACCTGGCGACGGCGCGTGCGAATGAGGCTCTCGCCAACAGCACCAACGCGCGCTGGCAAACACTGCTGGCGACCGAATCGGTCTCCAAGCAGGACGCCGAAGAAAAATCCGGCGACTCAGCCGCCAAGAAAGCCGCTGCTGACTCAGCCGCCGCGAACGTCGCGCGCCTGCACGACTTGGAATCCTTCAAGCGAGTCGTCGCCCCCTTCAGCGGCGTGATTACCGCCCGCAACACCGATATTGGCGCGTTGATCAACGCCGGACAGAGTGCCGGTTCCGAGTTATTTCGCATTGCCGATACGCGCAAACTACGCATCTACGTGCGAGTGCCGGAGACGTTTGCTGCCGTGACCCGGCCGGGCTTGGAGGCGGAATTGCGTTTCGCTGAGCAAGCCAATCGGACATTCGCCGCCAAAACAGTTCGCACGTCGAATGCGCTCGATCCCATCTTGCGCACACTGCAAGTCGAGCTTGAATTGGACAACGCCAAGGGCGAAATTTTTCCCGGCGCCTACGCCGAAGTCCATTTCAAGCTTCCAGCCAGTGCTGAGACCCTGCGCCTGCCCGCCAATACCGTGTTATTCCGCGCCGCAGGCCTGCAAGTGGCGACATTGGACGGCGATCAACGCGTGAAGCTCAAGAACATTGTCCAAGGACGCGACTTCGGCAACACGATCGAAGTGTTGTCGGGGCTCGAGCCGAACGATACGGTCGTGCTCAATCCACCCGACTCGATTGCCAACGGCGTGCAGGTGCGTATCGCCGCCCCTGCCAAGGTCACCGGAAAGACTTGATGCAGGGTCGGCTCACCCCGGCAGTCTGTGTGCTCTTGGCGTTGAGCGCCTGTTCATTCGCGCCGGCCTATAAAACACCCGACAGCGCCGCGGCGGCGGCCGCCTACAAGGAATCGGACGACTGGAAGCCTGCCGAACCGGCGGACGCGCAAGTCCGCGGGCCCTGGTGGAATGTGTTTCAAGATCCGACGCTCGACGGCATCGAAGCACAGGTGGCAGACGCCAACCAGGACCTGAAAGCGGCGTATGCGCGACTGCTGCAGGCGCGCGCGGCAACCCGCATTGCGCGCGCCGATTTATTCCCGACACTCACCGCCGGAGCTTCGGCGACGCGATCGCGCACCTCCGTCAATTCGCCGAAATTTCCGCCGGGCGCCGCACCCGTGGGAAATAATTTCGATTTGGAAGCGGACCTCTCCTATGAAATCGATGTGTGGGGACGGGTTCGCAACGCCGTCGCCTCTGCCAGGGCAAACCAACAAGCGAGCTCGGCGGATCTTGCCGTTTTGAACTTGGCGATTCATGCCGAGTTGGCGACCGACTACTTCACGCTGCGTTCGGAAGATACGCAGCAGCGCCTCCTCGACAATACGGTGAATGACTATACGAAGGCGCTGCAGCTCACGCAAAATCTCTACAACGGAGGTGCTGCCGCACTGACGGATGTCGCACAAGCCCAGGCCCTGCTGGAAACAGCGCGCACGCAAGCTGCCGATATTCGCTTGCAACGCGCACAGACCGAACACGCAATCGCCGTCTTGCTCGGGCAGAATCCATCGGTGTTCCATATGGAGGTAAATCCATACCTCACGCCGGTTGCACCGCCGCCGATCGACCCAGGCCTGCCCTCCGCATTGTTGGAGCGCCGTCCCGACGTTGCGGCGGCGGAGCGCAGGACCGCGGCTGCCAATGCGCAAATCGGCGTCGCGCGTGCCGCGTATTTCCCCGTCTTCAGTTTAGGTGCTGCTGCGGGCTTCGATAGTACGAGCACCTCTAACTGGCTCTCTGCGCCCAGCCGACTGTGGTCGTTGGGGCCTGCAGCCGGCGTGCTCACCGTATTTGATGCGGGTCGACATCGCGCGCAAACCGCGCAGGCGAAAGCCGCGTACGACGAACAAGTCGCGGATTACCGCAATACCGTGCTCATCGCCTATCAGGAGGTGGAAGACAATCTCGCCGCCTTAAGACAGCTGCAACAGGAAACCGTCAGCGAAACCGCCGCGGTCGGTTCGACCGCCATAGCACTGCAGCAGGCCCAGTACCGGTACAAAGAAGGTCTTGTCACATACCTCGAGGTCTCGACCGCTGAAAATGCTTTTTTGCAGGCGCAAATCGCCAATGTGACGATTCAGCTCAGACGCATGAATGCGAGCGTGCTTTTGGTCAAGGCGCTCGGCGGCGGTTGGCGCCGCCCGGATTAAAGGATCCGCGCAAGACACCGCGCGCCGCAACACAGCCGCCGCGACGCGGGTAGATCGCCGGATTATGCGGGCTATTTTTTGCCGAGGTTTTCGGCGGCGAATCCCCAATTCGCCAATTTATCGATCAACGCGTTGACGTAGTCGACCCGCCGATTCTGATAATCCAAATAGTAGGCGTGCTCCCACACGTCGATGGTCAGGAGCGGCTTCGAGCCGTCGGTCAACGGCGTCATGGCATCGGGAGTCTTGACGATTTTCAGCTTCTCGCCATCTTGTACGAGCCAAGCCCAGCCGCTGCCGAACTGCGCCACGGCGGCCTTTGACAGCTCCTTCTTGCATTGATCGACGCCGCCAAACGATGTTTCCATCAGCCGTTTCAGCTCCGCGGGTGGTTCGCCGCCGCCCTTTGGCCTGAGGCTCTTCCAGTAGAACGCATGATTCCACGCCTGTGCCGCGTTGTTGAATATGGCGGCATGGTCCGACTGGCCCGCGGTTGCTTTGACAATGCTCTCCACAGGCATGTCCGCGAATTCAGTGCCGACGATCAATTTATTCAACGTATCGACATAAGTCTTGTGATGCTTGCCGTAATGGAACGTCAACGTATTTGCAGATATGACGGGAGCCAGCGCGCCTTGATCGAAGGGTAGCGGCGGCAGAGCGATGGGTTGCGATAAGACTGCTGCGGTGTTCATGAACACTCCTGTAGCGTTGCTGACGTTCGGCGATAGGGGGTGTAGCCTAAGTCAACACCGCGATTTCGGACTGCCAGCGCGCGCCAGCAGCCGGCGTAGGCCTATGCTGACGCCGGCACGCGAATCACCGGCAGGCTTGCGCCATCTACTTCGCCATCTACTTCTTAGCGCACAGCCGCACATCACCGCTGTGGCTGGAGACCCGTATGCGAGCGTTGCTGTCTCCGGTCTTGAACGAGAGGCGCGCGCCGGCTCCATGCCGCATTTCGGTCGGTTTCGGTCCGAAGCAATTGTCGATATCGCCGCTGATGGTTTGGATATCAAAATCAGCCGCGGGAGCACTCGCAAAGTCCAGCTTGACACCGCCGCTCACGGACTCGCCCTCGATTTGCGCATTCGCAGCGGCCCCGAGAGTCGCGGAAAGTTCGCCGGATACCGTCTTGAACCGCGCGCGAGACACGGTGCCGAGAGTCAAATGCGCGTCGCCGCTCACCGTGGTCGCTTCGACCTCTGCATTTCCGCCGGTCAACACAATATTGCCGCTGATGGATTTCACCTCGATCACCTTCGCGGCATTTGCCGTCACGCGGATATCGCCGCTCACCGCATTGACGTGCACGTCGCCGCCACCCTCCGCGTTGATATTGCCGCTCACCGTTCGCAGCTCCAAGCCGCCGTGCACCGCGGAAACCTTCAGGTCGGAACTCACCAGTGTGGCGGCGATTGAACTGTTGGTCGGTACATGAACGACCAAATGCGCTTCGCCGTCCCGCATATGCCAGTGTTGGCCCTGGGGCAGTATGACGCGTACTGAAGTGCGGTTGCCCTCGCCCGTTACCTCGACGCGCTCGACATCTTTGCCGATGGTTCCGGTCACGGCAACT
>DATHFW010000297.1:0-11020 GCA_035317945.1 Steroidobacteraceae bacterium
TCCGCGTGGAAGCCGGTGTGCCCTGCGCGCGCGTTGCCCGGCAATGCGTGAAGTGGGGGTTGGGGCCGGCGGAATTTTTTGCCGGAATCCCGGGAACCCTGGGCGGCGCCTTGGCGATGAATGCAGGGGCCTGGGGCGGCGAGACCTGGAAGCATGTGATGGAAGTGGAGGTGCTGGACCGCCGCGGTGTGCGGCACACGCGCACGCCGGCCGAGTATCAGATCGGCTATCGGCAGGTAAAGGGACCCGATAACGAGTGGTTCATCGGCGCGCGGATGGAGTTTGAGCGCAAGCCCGGCATCAACACCGATGCCATTCGCGAGTTGCTCGACAAGCGGCGCGAAACGCAGCCCATCGGCGAATGGAGTTGCGGCTCGGTTTTCACCAATCCGCCGGGCGAGCACGCCGCACGCCTGATTGAAAGTGCGGGCCTGAAAGGCTTTCGCATCGGCGATGCCTCGGTATCGGAGAAACACGCCAATTTCATCATCAATCACGGCCAGGCGCGCGCCGCCGACATCGAGGCGTTGATCCTGCATGTGCAGAAAGCCGTCGCCGCAGCCCACGGCATCGAGCTGCGCACCGAAGTGCGCATCGTCGGAGAGCCGGCATGAGCTTACTGGTCATGAATGCCGCCAACCGCCGCGCCTCTGACCCCAAGGATTTCGGCAAGACCGCCGTCATGCTCGGCGGCGATTCGAGCGAGCGCGAGATTTCTCTGTTGAGCGGCAATGCCGTGCTGGCCGCGCTCAAGCGCCGCGGCGTCGATGCGCATGCCTTCGATCCTTTGGATCGTCCGCTACAGGCACTGCGCAGCGAGGGATTCGATCGGGTGTGGATCGCGCTGCACGGGCCGGGCGGCGAGGACGGCGCCATGCAGGGCGCGCTCGAGTGGATCGGCGTGCCTTACACGGGCAGCGGCGTGCTGGCGTCCGCATTGACCATGGACAAGCTCAAGACCAAGCGGGTGGTGGTCGGCGCCGGCTATGCCGCGCCCGAGTATGCGGTGTTGTCGGGACCGGCCGATCTGAGTGCGGCGCTCACGCGCATCGGCCTGCCCATGATGGTGAAACCCGCCTCCCAGGGATCGAGCGTCGGTATGACCAAGGTCAAAGCCGCGAACGAGTTGCCGGGTGCGTTCGCCGAGGCGCATGCCATCGACCCCATCGTTTTTGCGGAAGCCTTTGTCAGCGGTGATGAGTACACCGTGTCGATACTGCACGATGCAGCGTTGCCCTCGATCCGCATCGTGCCGGCGACGGAGTTTTACGATTATCAGGCGAAGTATTTCCGCGACGACACGCAGTACTTCTGTCCGAGCGGCTTGAACCCCAAGGACGAGGCTGAATTGCAGGCGGCGGCCTTGGCGGCATTCAAGGTCACCGATTGCCACGGCTGGGGCCGCGTCGACTTCATGCGCGATCAGGCCACGAATAAGTTCTTTTTCATCGAGATCAACACCACGCCGGGCATGACCAGCCACAGCCTGGTGCCGATGGCTGCGCGCCAGGCCGGCATGGACTTCGAAGAGCTGGTGTGGCGCGTGCTCGAAACCAGCTTCTCGAGAGAACGGAAATGATGGCCTTCTGGCGCCGCAACCGCTTCAAGAGCAAGGCCAAGCCCATGAAATCGGGCTGGAAGTGGCCCGCTATCTTTCGCGAGTGGCGTGTTTACGCGCGCCGCGGCGCGTTGCTGCTGGTGCTCGTGGGCGCCTTGGGCGCACTGAGCTGGGCGCTGGACCGTCCGGTGCGGGTGATTTCCATCGACGGCAGCTTTCAGCGCGTCTCGCCGGGCGAAATCGAGAAGGCCGTGGCGCCTTTCGCCCACCAGGGATTCATGTCCGCCGACCTCGCCGATATCCAGCGCGCCGTCGAATCGCTGGCGTGGGTGGACCACGCCCGCATCGCGCGCCGTTGGCCGAACAGTTTGCGCGTGACGGTGATCGAGCAAACGGCGGCGGCCCGCTGGGGAGAGTCCGGGTTGCTCAACACCCGCGGCGAGCTCTTCGTCCGCACCGCCACGCATGTGCCGGCCGAATTGCCGCACTTGAGCGGCCCGGACGGCAGTGAGTCGCAAGTGGCGCAGCGCTATCTCGCGGCTCAAGGGCGAATGCTCGAGGCCGGCATGCGTATTGCGGCGCTGCGTCTCGATGAGCGCGGCGCCTGGGAAATGGATTTGGACAGTGGGGTCACCGTGCGCTTGGGAAGGCGCGATGTCGAGGAGCGCATCGAGCGCTTCATTCATACCGCATCGCAGGTGATTGCCCATCGATTGACCGAAATCAGTTACGTGGACATGCGCTATTCCAACGGCTTTGCCATTGGCTGGCGCAACCAGGGCCCCGCATCAGGGCCCGGCAAACGTCCCGACGACGCCGACGCGTAGAGGAATTTTTCAAAGACATGGCAAAGCGTTCTGATCGCAATCTACTGGTGGGGCTCGATATCGGCACCAGCAAAGTCGTCGCCATCGTCGGTGAGATCAAGGCCGACGGCGCGCTGGAGATCATCGGCATCGGCAGCCATCCGTCGCGCGGCTTGAAGAAAGGCGTGGTGGTGAATATCGAATCCACGGTGCAATCGATTCAGCGCGCGGTCGAAGAGGCGGAGCTGATGGCCGGCTGCGAGATTCACTCGGTGTACGCCGGCATTGCCGGCAGCCATGTGCGCAGCCTCAATTCACACGGCATCGTCGCCATCAAGGACAAAGAGGTGGTGCAGGGCGACGTGGAGCGCGTCATCGACGCCGCCAAGGCGGTCGCCATCCCGGCCGATCAAAAGATCCTGCATGTGCTGCCGCAGGAATACATCATCGATTCGCAGGAGGGGATTCGCGATCCCATCGGCATGTCCGGCGTGCGCCTGGAAGCGAAGGTGCACATCGTCACCGGCGCCGACAGCGCCGCGCAGAACATCGTCAAGTGCGTGCAGCGCTGCGGGTTGGTGGTCGATGACATCGTGTTGGAGCAGCTCGCCTCCAGCTACGCGGTGCTCACCGAAGATGAGAAGGATCTCGGCGTGTGCGTGGTGGATATCGGCGGCGGCACCACCGACATCGCGGTGTTCGGCGGCGGCGCGATTCGCCACACGGCGGTGATCCCGATCGCGGGCGACCAAATCACCAACGACATCGCGGTGTCCATGCGCACGCCGACGCAGTACGCCGAGGACATCAAGATCAAGTACGCCTGCGCCCTATCGCAGCTCGCCAACCCCGACGAAACCATCGAGGTCCCGAGCGTGGGGGATCGTCCGCCGCGCCGCCTGGCGCGCCAGACCCTCGCTGAAATCGTCGAGCCGCGTTACGAGGAACTGTTCGGGCTCATCCGCGATGAGCTGCGCCGCGCGGGACTGGAGGAGCAGGTCGCCACCGGCATCGTGCTCACCGGCGGCAGCGCCAAGATGGAAGGCGCGATCGAACTCGCCGAAGAAGTGTTTCACATGCCGGTGCGCTTAGGCGTGCCGCAATACGTCACGGGTTTGTCCGAGGTGGTGAGCAATCCGATCCATGCCACGGGCGTGGGTCTGCTGCTCTACGCCAAGAGCAATTTGGAGGGTCAGCGCACGGAAGCGCCGCTGCTCGCGGGCGGCATGAAGAGCGTGCTGGAACGAATGAAGGCCTGGTTCCAGGGCAATTTTTAGAGTTAATGATAACTAACGTAGGAGAACTGGAATGTTCGAACTGATGGATTCTTATAGTCAAAGCGCCGTGATCAAGGTGCTGGGCGTGGGCGGCGGTGGCGGCAACGCGGTCTCACACATGGTTCAAGCCGGCCTCGAAGGCGTGGACTTCATTTGCATCAACACCGACGCGCAGGCGCTGAAGCACTCCAAAGTGCGCACCGCTTTGCAGATCGGCTGCAACATTACCAAGGGCTTGGGCGCCGGCGCCGACCCGGAAGTGGGACGGCAGGCGGCCATGGAAGACCGTGATCGCATCATCGAGCTGATCGAGGGTTGCGACATGCTGTTCATCACCGCCGGCATGGGCGGCGGCACCGGCACGGGCGCAGCCCCCGTGGTGGCGCAGGTTGCCAAGGAACTCGGGATTCTCACCGTCGCGGTGGTCACGCGTCCTTTTGAAATGGAAGGCAACAAGCGCTCGCGCGTTGCCGATCAAGGCATGCTGGAATTGTCCAAGTATGTCGATTCGCTGATCACCATTCCGAATCAGAAACTGCTGTCAGTGCTGGGCAGCAGCACCACGCTGCTCGATGCCTTCAAGGCCGCGAACACGGTGCTGCAAGGCGCGGTGCAGGGCATTGCGGAACTGATCACACGGCCGGGTCTCATCAATGTCGACTTTGCCGACGTGCGCACGGTGATGTCGGAAACCGGCATGGCCATGATGGGTTCGGGAACTGCCTCGGGCGATGATCGGGCGCGCGAAGCGGCCGAAGCGGCCATTTCCAGTCCCCTGCTCGAGGACATCAACCTCTCGGGCGCTCAAGGGATCCTGGTCAATGTCACCGCGGGCATGGACCTGTCGATCGGTGAATTCCAAGAAGTGGGCAACGTCATCAAGCAGTTTGCTTCCGACGATGCCACCGTGGTCGTGGGTACGGTGATCGATCCGGAGATGGCCAGCCAGATTCGCGTCACCGTGGTGGCGACCGGATTGGGCAAGCCTGTCGTGCGGGTGGCGGCGCAGCCGGCCGTCTCGCATCACGCGCCGCCGCTCACCATGCGGGTGATCCGGCACAAATCGCCGATGGCGCCCACCGACTACGCCATGTTGGACAAGCCGACGGTGCAGCGGCAGCGCGCGGTAGGCGATGGCTTGCGTGCCGAGGTCGATTCGGAGGATTTGCTGGACATTCCGGCGTTCTTGAGGAGACAGGCAGATTAAGTAGGCGACGTTCGACATTCCAAATTTTGGCGCTCTGTAGGATTCCCTTAAGGGCGCCCGTTTGGGTGGAGAAATGCTAAGAAGCGAACTTATGCGGGCACTGTGCGGTCGGACAGTGCTCTTGTTGCCTTTGGGCAATTTTCGCGTTTCATGCCAGGGTGTACCCTGTGGTATCTTTGGGACATAACATAGTCCGGTTTCACTTAATGCTGAATCAAAGAACACTGAAGAATTCGATTCGTGCCACCGGCGTTGGGTTGCATACGGGCAAGAAGGTTCTCATGACCCTCCGGCCGGCACTGCCGGATACCGGTATTGTGTTTCGCCGCACCGATCTGGACCACCCCGTCGACATCCGTGCGCACGCCGAGAATGTGGGCGATACCATGATGGGCACGACCCTGCATCGGGGCGACGTCAAGGTGTCGACCGTCGAACACCTGCTCTCCGCCCTGGCAGGGTTGGGGATAGACAATGCGCTGGTGGAAGTCAGCGCGGGCGAAGTGCCGATCATGGACGGCAGCGCCGGGCCCTTTGTGTTCCTGCTGCAATCGGCGGGCATCGAGGAGCAAAAAGCGCCGAAACGATTCATCCGCATCTTGGAAGCGCTGCAGGTCGATGATGGCGATAAATGGGCGCGCTTCGATCCGTATGACGGCTTCAAGGTTAATTTTGAAATCGAATTCAATCACCCGACCTTCAAGAAGCACTCGCAAGTGGCTTCCATGGATTTTTCCACGACCTCGTTTTTGCGCGAGATCAGCCGCGCGCGAACCTTCGGGTTCATGCGTGATTTAGAGAGCCTGCGCGCGCGCAATCTGGCGCTCGGCGGCAATATGGACAACGCCATCGTGCTCGATGACTACCGCGTTTTGAATGAGGACGGCTTGCGCTACGAAGATGAGTTCGTGAAGCACAAGATTCTCGATGCCATCGGCGATTTGTATTTATTGGGCCACAGCCTCATCGGCGAATTCAGCGGCTTCAAGTCGGGGCATGCGCTCAACAATAAATTGCTGCGCAGTCTCATGGCCACGCACAGCGCCTGGCAGGAAGTCACCTTCGAGAGTCTGGCGGACGCGCCGATTTCCTATGTTGCGGCCGCGGCGGCGCGCGCCTAGTCAATCGGCGGCGACGGGCGGGACCACACGTATTTTCACGGTGAGAATCTCGAGTCCTGCGGACTTGGCAACCCGTTTTCGGATGCTTTCCGTGGAATATCGGAGGCGCGAGGCCCAAACGGCTCCCACCACCCCGATGGTCAGGCGGCCTTGGATTATGCCGGCGCTGACGACCGCTTGGCCTAAGCGGGCGGGCAAGGCGGCGCGCACCTGCTCCAAAACTTTGGATCGCTCCGCGGACCTTTCTTTCAGCAGTGAAAGTCGCTTCCCACCTCTAGCCAGTAACTCGCTGAGACTCTTAGAGTTTTGCATTTCAGCAGCGAACCAAGGCTTGGATTGACATGCAAAAAGCGTGCGGAAATCCTTGTTTTGAGTCAGTTATCTGCATAGTCTACCGGTACTGCTCGGAGCATCATCGATTGTCCGGGACGACATAAGCGAAAGTTTCAGCATCGTGTCGGTGTAGGAAGAACCATCCGTATGAATGTCATTTTTGTCGGCCGTAAATCGGGCCGAGTGAAACAATTTGACCTGCAACATCCCGTGATTATGTCAGCTGCAGCGCTGTTGATACTCGGGGTCCTCGGTACGGCATTCTCCATAGGTGTTGGTTTGGGCGCGCGGCATGGTAGCGGCAATCCCGTCGATCAGCTGGGAAATTGGTCCGCCGAGCTGTTGCACCAGAAGGCGCAGATCGAAGACACCAAGCGGGTCCTGCAAGAGAAAGTGAACGCCCTGGCGATGCGCGTGGGTCAAATGAATGCCAACGTGATCCGCTTGGATGCCCTCGGTAAGCGCTTGACCCGTATGGCAAATCTGGACGACGGCGAATTCGACTTCGGCCACCCGCCGGCGATCGGCGGCGCCGAGAGCGGCGCGGACGGGCAGCCGGCGCAGATCCCCAATCTCACCGTCATGGTCGACGATTTGCAGTCCCAGCTATCGAGCCGCGAGCAACAGCTGGGCGTGCTGGAAAATATGATTTTGAGCCGCGAGCTCAACAAGCAGGTGTACCCGGAAGGCCGGCCGGTCCAGGAAAGCTGGATTTCCTCGTATTTCGGGCGCCGGGCGGATCCCTTTACCGGGTATTCCGCAGTGCACAAGGGCTTGGATTTTGCCGGCCAGGAAGGCTCAAAAGTGAGCGCGGTGGCGGCGGGCATCGTGACCTTCGCCGGTGACCGCGCGGGCTATGGCGAAATGGTGGAAATCAACCATGGCAATGGTTTGGCCACTCGCTACTGCCACGCCGAAAAATTGCTGGTGAAGCAGGGCGACATGATCCGCAAGGGCCAAGATGTGGCGTTGATGGGTTCCACCGGTCGCTCAACCGGCCCGCATTTGCACTTTGAAGTCTTGAAGAATGGCGCACAGGTCGACCCTTTGCGCTTTATCGGAGAGGATCGTTAAGCCCTAGATGAGGCGCTGATCAGGCAAGGCCTTGAAAAGGTCGCCGTCGAAACGATTTCCAGCTCTGCTGGTCTATCCGTACAATACCCAGTTTTCTTAAGGACTCCCCCCGCGTGTGGAAGCTTCTGACGCAAGTATTTGGCAGCCGTAATCAGCGCCTCGTGAAGGAGCTGAGCCGTACCGTCGCGGCCATCAATGCCTTCGAGCCCAGCGTCAGCGCCTTGACCGATGAGCAGTTTCCGGAAAAGACCCGTGAGCTCAAGGCCCGCTTTACCGCCGGCACGGCGCTCGATGAATTGATTCCGGAGGCCTTTGCCCTGGTACGCGAATCGGCGCGCCGCAAATTGGGCATGCGCCACTTCGACGTGCAGCTGATCGGCGGTCTGGCCTTGAACGCCGGCAAGATTTCCGAAATGCGCACCGGTGAAGGCAAGACGCTGATGGCGACGCTGCCGGCGTACTTGAACGCCCTCTCCGGCGCGGGCGTGCACGTCGTGACCGTCAATGAATACCTGGCGCAGCGCGATTCGGACTGGATGGGTCCGATATTTCGTTTCTTAGGATTGGAAGTCGGCGTCATCAAGAATGCACAGACGCCGGACGAGAAGCGCGCGGCCTATGCCTGCGACATCACCTACGGCACCAACAACGAATTCGGATTCGATTACCTGCGCGACAACCTGGCGTTTCGCCTCGAGGATCGCGTGCAGCGCAAGCTGTCCTTTGCCATCGTCGATGAAGTCGATTCGATCCTGATCGATGAGGCGCGAACGCCGCTGATTATTTCAGGACCGGCGGAAGAGAGCACCGAGCTGTACATCAAGATCAACGCCTTGATCCCGCGCTTGGTGAAACAAAAAGAGGAAAACGGCCCCGGCGATTTCGCCGTCGATGAGAAGACCAAGCAGGCCACCTTGACCGAAGACGGCCACGAAAAGGTCGAGAACATGATGGCCGAGATCGGGCTGCTGCGCGAAGGCGAGAGTTTGTACGACGCCACCAACATTCGCCTCATGCATCACTTGAACGCGGCGCTGCGCGCGCATTCCCTATACAAGCGCGATGTCGAGTACATCGTTCGCCAGGGCGAAGTGATCATCGTTGATGAATTCACGGGGCGAACCATGCAGGGCCGGCGCTGGTCCGACGGTCTGCATCAGGCGGTCGAGGCCAAAGAGGGCGTCAAGGTCCGCGAAGAAAATCAAACCGTCGCGTCGATCACTTTCCAGAACTATTTCAGGCTGTATTCGAAGCTGTCCGGCATGACCGGAACCGCGGACACGGAGGCGTTCGAATTCCAGCAGATTTACGGGCTGGAAGTGGTGGTGATTCCGACCCACAAGGCGATGATCCGCCAGGATAGGTCCGACCTGGTGTTTCTCTCCGAGCCGGACAAGTTCCAGGCCATCCTCGAGGACATCCAGGATTGCGTGAAGCGCGGGCAGCCGGTGTTGGTGGGCACCGCGTCGATCGAGGCATCCGAACGGATTGCCAAGCTGCTGCAGGGCGCGAAAATTCCGCACGAAGTCCTCAATGCGAAGCAGCATGAGCGTGAGGCGCATATCGTCGCCGAAGCCGGCCGGCCCGGGGCGATCACGATTGCCACCAACATGGCCGGCCGCGGCACCGACATCGTGCTCGGCGGCAGTCCGCAAACGCAGATTGATGCGATCGAGAATCCCAACGAAGCGGACTTGAAGGGCATTCACACCGCGTGGCGCGAGCGCCATGAACAGGTGACCGCGGCAGGCGGCTTGCACATCATCGGCACCGAGCGCCATGAATCACGGCGCATCGACAACCAGCTGCGCGGCCGTTCGGGGCGCCAGGGCGATCCGGGATCGAGCCGCTTTTACCTGTCGCTCGAAGACAATTTGATGCGTATTTTCGGGGATCCGACGCGCATGAAGGCGCTCATGACCCGCGTCGGCATGAAGGCCGGCGAGGCGATCGAGAGCGGCATGTTGACGCGCCAAATAGAACGCGCCCAGCGGCGGGTCGAGCAGCACAACTTCGATGCCCGCAAGCAACTGTTGGAATATGACGATGTGGCGAACGATCAGCGCCGCGTCATTTATCAGCAGCGCACCGACCTGATGGGCGCCGACGACGTTGCCGAAGCGATCAAAGGAATTCGCGAGGACGTGGTCGCGCAACTGGTGGATCAGTACGTTCCGGCCGGCGCACCCGAGGAGCAGTGGGACTCGAAGGGATTGGCGCAGGCGATCGAGCGCGATTTCGGCCCGACGCTGCCCATCGTCGATTGGGTCAAGGCGGAAGAGGCCGGCGACGCTCAAGGGCTGCGCAACAAGATTGTCGGCGCCCTGGAAGAGGCTTACACGCAGAAAGAGGTCAATGTTGGGCCTCAGGTGATGCGCTACATCGAGAAGGAAATCACGCTGCGCACGCTGGATCAACACTGGCGCGAACATCTCGCGGCCATGGACTACATGCGGCAGGGCATTTATCTGCGCAGTTATGCCCAGAAAAATCCGAAGCAGGAATACAAGCGCGAAGCCTTTGAGCTGTTCTCCGGCATGCTCGATCGCATCAAATTCGATACCGTCACCACGGTATCGAAGATTCAAGTGCGCAGCGAAGCCGAGATCGACCGCGAGAATCTGGAGCGGCAGCAGCGCCTGGAGCGCGCCTTGCAGGCGCAGCATGCCGATGCCGTTTCACCGATCGCCATGCCCGGCGCGGACGGCCCGGCAACCCCGGCGCCGGCCGGCGGCAACATCATGGAACTGGAGCCGCGTTCGATTCCTGAGACGGCGGCGCCCTTCGTACGCCAGATGCCCAAGGTAGGCCGCAATGAGCCGTGTCCCTGCGGTTCAGGCCGAAAGTACAAGCACTGCCACGGCACGCTGCAGCAAGCGAGCGGTTGAGTCCCGAGCTCAAGAGTCTTGCCACTCATGTCGTCGCTGCGGCGGTGACCGACGGCGCCGGGCGCGTGCTGATTGCGCAGCGCCCGCCGGGCAAACATCTCGCCGGCGGTTGGGAATTTCCCGGAGGAAAACTCGAGCGCGGCGAAGATCGTCGCGCGGGCCTGGCGCGCGAGCTGCGCGAAGAGCTGGGGATCACCATAACGACACCCCGTCCCCTGATCCGTGTGCAACATACGTACGACTACGGCGCCGTGCTCATCGATATGTGGGTGGTGCACCGTTACAGCGGCGAGCTCGCGGGGCTCGACGGACAGGCGCTGCGTTGGGTGTCTCAAGACGAACTGGAGGCAGTGGAGTTGCTGCCGGCGGATGGGCCGATCGTGGCAGCGCTGCGGTTACCGGAGCGATTGACGCAGGCGTCGAGTGCTCACTACGCCGTGGGTGAATTGGGTGGTCCTGATAGCGGTGCGCGCCTGCGCGGAGTTTGGTGCGCGAGTTTTGCGGATGCCATGGCGGGAAGCGATGCGGGCGCGGATTTTCTGGTGCTGAGGAATGAGCTCGCGCACGCCGAGATCACGTCGATATGCGAGTTGGTGGCCGTTCCGGTGTACGTGAAGGGCGTTGGGATGGAGGAGGCGTGGGGGCTCGGGGCGACTGGAGTCGTTGAAATCGACTAACGCACGGTAGCGGCTGCGCATGCGCTATCCGCCGCGCAGCGCGGCCTCGAGAATGGGCTTGGTCCACTGCGGTGCGCGT
>DATHFW010000298.1:0-6684 GCA_035317945.1 Steroidobacteraceae bacterium
CAGCACCGCGATGTTTCTGAGTCCGTGCTCCTGCGCCAGGTAATAGGCCGCCCCTAATCCGTGCCCGCCGCCGCCGACGATGATTGCGTCGTATCGTTGCTTGGGTTCAGGCTTGCGCCATTGCTGCTGCCAGCTGCGATGACCCGACAGACCGCGCCAAAGGAGCGAAAGCGCAGAGAAGGATTGTTTGCGCATGATTGGCGCTTAAGCGCGAAGGTCCTTGTTTTCCGGATCATAAGGCGAATCGACCAGCACCGTCGCATGGCGCTTTTCACCCAGGATCTCGATTTGAATCTTGCTGCCCACCTGAGCGTGCTCCGGGCGGATATAGCCCAAACCCAAGCTCTTCTCGAGTGCGTGTCCGAAGTAGCCGGCGGTCGCGCGGCCGATGATATTTCCTTCTGCATCGAACAGCGGCTCATTGCCGAGCGGATCGGCGTCGATGACATCGTGCACCTCGAATGTGACAAATCGATGCGGCACGCCCTTGGCCAACTGCGCCTCCAAGGCGCTCTTGCCGGTGAATGCGCCCTTGTTCATGCGCACGAAGCGCTCCAGTCCCGCCTCGAACGGCGAGTAGTCGGGCGTCAGGTCGCTGCCCCACATGCGATAGGATTTTTCGATGCGCAGCGATTCCATGGCGCGCATGCCCGCCATGCCGATATCGAATTCGGCGCCGGCGTCGAATATCGCATCGAACAAGTGATGCGCATATTCGATCGGAAAGTGCAGTTCCCAACCCAGAGCGCCGACGAAGTTGACCCGCAGCAGGTAGACATCGGTGGCCAGCCCCACCTCGCACACCTGGGCGGTGAGCCAGGGGAAGGAGGCATTGTCCAACGGGCCATCCACCAATTTAGCCAGCACCTCGCGCGACCGGGGACCCGCCACCACGAAGCAGCCGCGCGACATGGTGATATTGCGCAGCACGACGCTGCCGTCGGCCGGCAAGGTCTGCAACAAATAATCGCCGTCATAGCGTTCCGCGGCTCCCGCGCTCACGACATAGAAATGTTGATCGCCGATTTTGGTGATGGTGAATTCGGAGCGAATGCCGCCGCGGCGGGTGAGCGCATGGCACAGCGACATGCGCCCGATCTTGGTGGGTACCTTGTTGGCCACCAGCGAATCCAGCCAGGCTTCCGCGCCGGGACCGGTCACCTCGTGCTTGGTGAAAGGAGTGAGATCGATGACGCCCACCTGTTGCCGGATTCGCAGCGCCTCGCGGCCCACATGCGGGAAATAATTGGTGCGGCGGAAACTCCAGCGATCTTTAGGCTCAACACCCGGGGGTGCGAACCAGTTGGCGCGCTCCCAACCGTAGCGCTGGCCGAACACCGCGCCCATGCGCTTCAACTTGTCGTAGACCGGACTGGTTTTCGCCGGCCGGGCATCGGGCCGTTCCTCATCGGGATAGTGAATGACGAAGACGTTGCGATAAGTTTCTTCGTTCTTTTGCACCACATAACGCTTGGCCGTGTAGGGGCCATAGCGGCGCGGGTCGACCGCCATCATGTCGATGCCGGGTTCGCCCTCGGTGATCCATTCGGCGAGTTGCCAACCGGAACCGCCGGCGGCGGTGATGCCAAAGCTATGCCCCTCGTTGAGCCAAAGGTTGCGCGTGCCCCATGCCGGGCCAATCAGTGGGCTGCCATCCGGGGTGTAGGCGATGGGGCCGTTGACGATGTCCTTGATGCCGCAGGAGCTCAAGGATGGGACGCGCCGCTGCGCGGCTTCCACATGAGGCAGCAGCCGGTCCAGATCGCCTTCGAACAAATTCTTGCCGAACCAATCGGGTACTCCGTCGGCGAAGTGCGCCGGCGCGCCGGCTTCGTAGGGACCTAAGATCCAGCCCAGGCGCTCCTCGCGCAAATAGTAGGATTGGTCCGATTCGCGCAGCACCGCGAGTTCCCGGCCACCGGCCTTGCGGTACGCCTTCAGCTCCTCCGACTCGTCGTACACGATGTATTGATGCTCAACCGGAATCGAGGGCACATTCAAGCCGAACATGCGGCCGGTCTGCCGTGCATAGTTGCCGGTGGCGCAGACCACATGCTCGGCAACGATGTCGCCTCGAGTTGTGGTCAGATGCCATTCACCGGAGGGCGTGCGCTTCACCGCGGTTACTTCCGTTTGCTCGTGAATCTCGGCGCCGCGCGACCGGGCGCCTTTGCGCAGCGCCATGGTCAGGTCCGCCGGCGCGATATGTCCGTCATCAGGATGATATAGGGCGCCCACGATATTCGCGGTTGATGCGCCATCGCCGAGTTCGACCAGCGGCCAGAGCTCTTTGACCTGTTTGGGTCCGATGATCTGGAAGGGCACACCGATGGTATTGGCCGTGCCGCAGTATTTTTGATATTCATCCATGCGTTCGGCGCAAGTGGCGAGCCGCAGATTGCCGGTGACATGGAAACTGACTTCCTGGCCCGTCTCCGCCGGAAGGCGTTTGTAGAGATCCACCGAGTATTTGTGCAGTTGTCCGACGGTATAGCTCATGTTGAACAGCGGCAACAAGCCCGCCGCATGCCACGTCGAACCGGCAGTGAGTTCAGCGCGCTCGAGCAGCACCGCATCCGTCCAGCCCTTCAGCGCCAAATGGTATAGCGTGCTGACGCCTACCACGCCGCCGCCGATCACGACGACGCGGCTATGTGTCTTCACGTGATGATCTCCCAACGCAAATACGTCCGGCAGTGTAACCAGCAGGGAAGCCGGCAGCACGCCAATTGCGACGGTCCCTTATGGAAATGCGACCGAACGACCCCCGCGTGGCATAATTCAGCGCATGGAATCTCCCGCTGTGCTGCGCAAGTGCAAGTACGCGTTTTTGACGCTACCCAACTATTCCTTGATCGCGGTAGCCAACGCTGTGGAGCCCTTGCGCATGGCCAATCGCCTGATGGGCAGTGACGTGTACGAATGGTCCATGGTCAGCTTGGACGGCCTGCCTACGGAGGCCAGCAGCGGACTCAACTTATCGCCGACCTTGGCTCTGGACAGCTTGGGCGCGGTGGACATTCTCTTCGTTTGCGGCGGAGTCCACGTGCGTGAAGCGGTGTCGCCGGCGCTGCTGACAGCGCTGCGACGGCTGGCCGACAAAAAAGTAGCACTGGGCGGGTTGTGCACGGGGGGATATGCCCTCGCCAAGGCCGGTTTGCTGGACAACTTTCGTGCGACCATCCATTGGGAAAACCTCTCCTCCCTGCGCGAGCAATTTCCGCGGGTAAGAATCAGCGACCAATTATTCACGATCGACCGGGACAGGCTCACCTGTTCGGGCGGCACGGCACCGCTTGACCTCATGTTGCATCTGATTCAAATGAGGCTCGGGTCCCGAATCTCGCAGCTGGTGTCAGAACAATTCGTCCTGGACCGTGTCAGGAAGGACACCGACCGGCAGTACGTTCCATTGCGTGCCCAGATCGGCGTTTCACATCGCGGCTTGATCCGCGTGGCGCAGCTCATGGAAGAGAATATCGAGAGGCCGCTGCCGCTGGAATCCATAGCGAAATCAACCGGATTGTCGCGACGGCAGATTGAGCGGCTCTTCAAACGCGATTTGAATTGCGTGCCCAAGCGCTATTACTTGGAAATGCGGCTGCGGCGGGCGCGAGAGCTGCTATTGCAAACGGCGATGCCGATTACCGATATCACTGCTGCCTGCGGATTCCAATCGCCGCCGCATTTCTCGAAATGCTACCGCAGTCAATTTGGCTACCCGCCCAGCGAGGAACGCAAGATCGCCGGCAGATCCGCGGCCGGCCGCTTGGGCGGCGCGGGGGCCGCGGCTGTCTGACGATGCCCCCTGTGCTGTCGTTTATTGCTTCTAAAGCGTCGCTTTCCACGCCAAGCGATTCTCTGCAAAGTTGTATGGTATTGAGCCCGTTTCAGCCAGGAATTGACCCATGAGCGCACGCGATGCCATGTTGAGCCGCCTTCGGAAGCGCAAGGCCGCGACGCCCTTGGACAGGGAATTCTACTGCAGTCAGGAGGACTACCAGCTCGACCTGGAGATGATCTGGTACCGCGATTGGCTGTTCATCGGGCACGACTGCGAAGTCTTGAACGCCGGCGACTACTTGACCGTTCAAGTGGGAGAATATCCGATTGTGGTGGTGCGCGATCGGGAAGGCGGCCTGCGCGCTTTCCACAACAGCTGCCGCCACCGCGGCTCGCGAATTTGCTCCGCGGTGCATGGCACGGCGCCGCGCCTCGTCTGCCCCTACCATCAATGGACCTACCAGCTCGATGGCCGATTGATAGCGGCGCGCGATATGGGATCTGATTTCGACAAGTCCCAGCACGGCCTGAAGCCGGTGCATTGCACCAGCGTGGGCGGCTACATTTGGATCTGCGTCGCCCGGGTCGCGCCAGATTTCGAGCCGATTCGCAAGCACATCGAGCCGTACTTCCTGCCGCATCACATGCACGACACCAAGGTCGCGTTTGAATCCACCATCATCGAGCACGCCAACTGGAAGCTCGTTTGGGAAAATAATCGCGAGTGCTATCACTGCGCCGTGAATCATCCCGAGCTCTGCCGCAGCTTTCCTGAGGATCCTGCGATTACCGGCGTCGAGGGCGCGGCGGCAAACCCCCGCATCACGTCGAAGTGGGCCCATTGGGAGTCGATTGGACTGCCGAGCAAGTTTCACATCGCCGGCAGCGGCCAATACCGCACTGCGCGCATGCCCCTGATCGAGGGCACGGTGAGCTTCACCATGGCCGGCAATGCCGCGGTGCGCAGGCCGTTGTCGCCTTCAATCAAGGAAGCGGACGTCGGCACGTTCATCATGTTCAATTATCCCAGCATTTGGAATCACATCATGGGCGACCATGCGAGCTCATTTCGCATGTTGCCGATCAGTCCCACTGAGACCCAATTGACCACGAAGTGGCTGGTGCACAAGGACGCGGTCGAAGGCGTCGACTACGACGTGAAGACCCTGACCGAAGTCTGGCTGGCGACCAACGAGGCGGATCGGCGCATCTGTCAGGAAAACCAGAAGGGCGTGATGTCGCCGGCTTATGATCCGGCGCCGTACTCGCCGGTGCACGAGAACGGCGTGACGCAATTCATAGACTGGTATGCCTCGCATCTCGAGGAGCGGCTCACCGAAGGCCAGCTTGCGCGGAAAGTAGCGCGCTGACGGCAGCGCGCCGACAACGGCGGCGTGGGCGCCGGAGCGATCGCAGATAAAATTACGCCCGTTCGCCTCGTTCTGTCAGCGCAGCTCCCGTAGGCGTGAGCGTCTTGGGGCGCATCCGGCAGCCCATCCGGCGATACTCAGTGAATCACCCGTAGCGGCTGACTCCCATTTCGCGCAGTGCGTCGCCGATGGCGGCCACCGCGTCGCGCAATATGCCGGGGCCGATGGCGCCGATGCAGCCGACCCGAAACGTCTCGACCGCGGTCAATTTGCCTGGATACAGGATGAAACCGCGCTCGCGAACCCGCCGGTAAAATTCGGCAAAGTCGTACTTAGGATCGGGCGGGGCGTGAAATGTCGCGATGATCGGCGCCTGCAGCGCATCGGGCAGGAAGGTCTTGAGGCCCAGCGCCCGCATACCGGTAACCAGCGCGCGGCAATTTTCGGTGTAGCGCGCCCAACGAGCGGGCTGTCCGCCCTGCGCCAGGAACTGATCCAGGGCGGCGCGCAGGGCAGCGAGAACATGCGTGGGCGGCGTAAAGCGCCATTGACCGGTCTTCTGCATGTACTGCCACTGATCGAGCAAGTCCATGACCAGCGATGCGCTGTTGTTCGCCGAGGTTTCCAACGCCGTGCGGCGGGCGATCACCACCCCTAAGCCCGGCACTCCTTCGAGACATTTCCCTGACGCCGTGATCAAGCCGTCAAAATTCAAACTACGCGCGTCGATGGGAATCGCACCAAAGGAGCTCATGGCATCGATGATCAGCCGGCGGCCGCGATTTGCCACGATAGCGGCGATCTCGGGCAGCGGATTCAAGATACCCGTACCGGTTTCGCAATGTACTTGCGCCACGTGCGTAATGGACGGATCGGCGGCCAGCGCGCCATCGATCCGCGTAGGATCCGACGGCTCTTGTTCATCAAGCGCAAGCACCACCGCCTCCCGGCCCTGGTACTTGAGAATGCGCGCAATGCGCTTGCAATAGGCGCCATTGTCCGGCACCAAAACCTTACCGTGCTTGGGGACGAGCGTCCCAAGCGCCGCCTCGACCGCAAAGGTGCCGCTGCCCTGCAGCGGTACGCAGACGTGATCGGTCTGCGCATGCAGGATATCCAGCAAATCGCGGCAGACCGATGCGGTCATGGCGTTGAAAGCGCTGTCCCAGGATCCCCAGTCCGCGAGCATTGCGGTTTTTGTCTCGGTCGAGGTGGTCAATGGACCCGGCGTCAGCAATATCGGATCGCTCATGCGGACGTGTACCTTGCGCTCAATCGCGATACCGCTCAAGCGCATCTCCCAGCGCAGTTTTGAGTGGTCCGAGCCATGGCTCGAAGTTCTTCCACTGGTCGAGTCCCTCGCGGAATATGGGCTGCCGTACCTGTTCCGAACTCGCAGTGCGTACGCTGCGCTCGGTTTTGTGAAAATCCAGGCAGGCGGACTCGAACTCAAGTCCGCAAAAATCGAGGAGCCGGCGGACATTTGCGTCGAGATCCTCGACGATGTCCTCATGGTCTATCTTGAGAATCC
>DATHFW010000299.1:0-5477 GCA_035317945.1 Steroidobacteraceae bacterium
GAGGGCGGCGAGTTGGACGATCCTGCCGTTTTTGTGCGGCGCGTAAACCGGCTCATCGTGGAAGGGTTGTCCGCGCAGCCGAAAATCATCTTGAGCTGATGCGGGCGCAGTGGGCTGCCAACGACGGGGATGTAGCGGCCGGCGCCGCTGCCGGTGCTGCTGCCGACGCCGCGCTCGATGACGGGCAGCTGCTCGACGCCTATTCCGACGCGGTCATCGGCGCTTTGGAGCGAGTTGCCCCGGCTGTCACCTTCATCGAGGTGACGGGCCGTGCGCGCGGCGCTGCGCGCAACCGTCGCGCCGAGCAGGGCAGTGGTTCGGGTTTTCTTTTTACGCCCGACGGCTACCTGCTCACCAACAGTCATGTCGTGGATGGGTCGGAAGAGATTACCGTTCGCCTCAATGTCGATACGCGCTTTCACGCCGATCTCGTGGGCAACGATCCGGACTCGGACTTGGCGGTGCTGCGCATCGGACACCCTAGCGCGCTGCCGTACGTGCAGTTCGGTGATTCATCGCGCCTGAAGGTGGGGCAGGTGGCCATCGCCATCGGCAATCCGCTCGGCTACTCGAAGAGCGTGACCACCGGTGTGGTGTCGGCGCTCGGCCGAACATTGCGGGCCACATCGGGCAGGCTCATGCACGATGTCATCCAGACCGACGCCGCGCTCAATCCTGGAAATTCCGGCGGACCGCTGGTCGACTCCAGGGGACGCGTCATCGGCGTCAATACCGCCATGATCCCGCAAGCACAGGCGATCTGTTTTGCCACGGGAATCAACACGGCAAAATGGGTCATCGGCCAGATGTTCGCCCATGGTAGGGTACGTCGTGCCTACATCGGCGTTTCCGGCGCCACGGTGCCGATTGCCACGCGCGTAGTACGGCATTTCAGTTTGTCCGGCAACACGGCAGTGCACGTCGCGGATATCGTGCCGGGCAGCCCCGCCGCGCTGGCGGGTGTGCAGACCGGCGACCGCATGGTCGCGCTGGATGGTGTGCGCATCAACGGCATCGATGAGCTGCAGCGCAAGCTGGATGCCAGCCTGATCGGCCGCGAATGTGAACTGCAGCTGCTGCGCCGGTCGAGCGTGATGAAGGTGACCATACGGCCGATTGAAATGCCGGCGCATCGCGCCGGCGGCAAGTGAACTGACAAGGAAGCTTCCATGAGTCCAACGTCGCATCCGATTACCTTGGCGGTTCCGCCGGAACCGACCGATCACTCGCAAGGGTCGGATCACGCGAGGGTCGTCGTGGTCGAGTACGGGGACTTTGAGTGCCCGAGCTGCAAGGTGGCGGCCACCACGCCCTCACTGCTGATGGAGCGCTTCCCCAGCCAAGTGCGCTTCGTGTTCCGGCACTTCCCGCTGGAAGAGGCGCATCCCCACGCGCTGTTGGCGGCGGAGGCTGCGGAAGCGGTCGGCGCACAGGGAAAGTTCTGGCCGATGTACGATGTTTTGTTCCGCAATCAAGCGCATCTCAAGAGCGCCGATTTGCAGCAATACGCCGGCGAATTGGGGATCGACATGGCGCGCTACGCGGCGGAAATGGACGATCACATTTACCTGCAAAAAGTCCGCGAGCACATTGCCAGCGGCCGCTTGAGCCACATCCGCGCGACGCCAACATTTTTCATCAACGGCGCGGTGCAGGACATTTCTTACGGCATGAAAGCGTTGCACGACGCCGTGGCCGCGGCGGTAGCGCGGCACCGCTAGGGTACGGCGGAGCCGAATGCCTCGTTAACTTCGTTCGCGAAGCGGACGCACTCTTCATCGGTCAACCAAGTGAAGTGGCGGTCGCGTTTGGTTTTGGACAGCGTTCCGTTATTTTGGTGAACCATGTTGATGAAGAGGTCGAGCGATTGGGCGGGCCAGTCGATTTCACCTTTCAGTCGCGCTCGTGCCCGTTCTACGCCGATTAGGTAGTGGATCTCTTCTTCGAGATCGTGCTCCACGGTGCGCTCGAGAGCCCGATAGAGAAACAGCGCTTGAGCTGTGGCATCGAAGAAGCGAAAGAACCTCGGGTCATTGCCGGTAGCTGGTACGGCAGGCGGAGGCGGGACGAAATCGGTGCGCGCCATCAAAGGCTTTGAGAACCGTTCGAGGACGGCGCTGTAGAGATCGAGGTTACTCAAGATGAAGGCTGACACTGGGAGCACGGTGCCTTTGGGCGTAAATCCGAGTGTCGAGAGCTCCTCGTGTATTAGATAGCGGTGGAGGCGGCCGTTGCCGTCTATGAAAGGATGGATGAAGACGAAACCGAAGGCGAGTACGGCTGCGTGTACGACCGGGTCTACGGCACCGGCGTCTGCGGCAGCGCGACCGCGTGCGCTCATCGCACAGAGTCCCTGCATCAACCCCACAACGTCCTCGGGACGGGGCGGCACGAAGTCTACGGTGTCACGATATCTTGAATGACCGCCCAGCCAGTTTTGGGTGGATCGATAGGCAGACTCATGAAAGCGCGGCTCAAGAATGGAGTTTTGGGCGCGAACAAAACTCTCTTGCGAGAGGGGCTCACCGGTTGGGGCAGTTTTCAAGAGATCCAAAAAGCGCTGGGTACGGTTTGCGCTCGGACGCTCGCGCTCCACCTCATAAGTCGAACGGGTTTCTTTCAGATACAGGTACTGCGCTGCGCGACGCAGCAGGTCGGGCGGATATTTCGCGAGGATCTGACCCACCTGGGCCTTCAAGTCCTTGCCAAGGTGTGCGCGAATATCAGCGCTCTTTCGCACGAGCGGACAGAAATCACGGGTGCCGGGAAGGTTGTTGCGAACTCGAAATTTATGATCAAGGTCTTGCGTCTCGCCAAGACCAAATTGAAGCTCTTCGTCCAAAACGGGCACCCAGTTGAGCTTCTTGCTCAAGTGCGGTACGTCCAAGGAGGTTTGGGTAAGCCATTCGAAGAGAAAACCCGCACGCCTCGCATAAGCGGATGTCGGATTGCGCGCGAGCCACTCTTCCAAAGGCTTAGGGCCGCAACGCTCGAAGAGCGCATCGAGTACTTGCAGGTTCACCCCTTCGTAGCGCAGCGCAAATTGCAGACCTCCGCGGATGCTTTCCTCGGGCGCATATTTGGCGTCGAAGCTCAGGACCTCGGTGTGGCCTTCCATCTTTGCTTCTTTGTGCCGGGTGCGACCATCAATCCGGGCGACCTGGATCAAAGGTGTAACGTCCAAGCCTGAGGCGACAAATCGAGCATAGCCGACCGGAGAAACGTCCATCACACCTCCGTAAAACGCATGCGGGCGTCCGTATATTCACTGCGTTTTTATATTGTATCCGTAATTCTTATGCTGCGAACCTGATTTGCCGCAAATTGCTTGATAAACCCCCAAAACCTGTGCCAGGAGCCTCCAACTCCGCAAATCGGCTGCAACGGGAAATAAAAAGGGCGCCCTTGAGGGGGCGCCCGAACGGGGAAAATCGTTTTGAGTGGACTGACGTTTGGAGCGGATTAGCCCCAGTCGCCGCCACCGCCACCGTCACCGCCGCCGCCGCCGCCATCGTCCCAGGAACCGGGATCGTTCGCGCCGAAGTCGGCACCGCCCATGTCGCTATTGCTGGAGCCGTACTCGGAGGCCTCGGCCGAGGGTATGACGCCGCCGCCTTCCTGTCGGCCGCCGTCCAGGAAGTGATGCGCCAATTGCTCGCCCGCCACGACGCCGGCGCCCACGGCCAGCCCGGTCGCGAGCCCGCCCGCGATGCCGGAGCCCATGCCGCCGCCGCCGCCCATGGGAGGCTGACCGTAGCCGGGGCCGTAACCGCCGGGCGCGCCGCCCATGCCGGGGCCGGCGCCCGGGCCCGGGCCCGCAGCAGGGTATTGGTTATAGGAGGGAGTTCGCCGGCGAAACAGCATCACCAGTACACCCACGACCACCGCCAGAATGAGTACGGTGCCCCAGGGGAAGCGAGCCTCAGATCGCGGCGAGCCTAGGGCGGCGGGGCTACCCACGGATCGCGAGCCTGAACTGATGCCCAGCTGCGATTTCAGCTCCTGCACCGATCGCGCATTGAAATCAGTCAAACCGGGGTTAAGACGCTCGGCCGTGCCGAGTTCGGCGCGCGCCAGCGAAGTTTTGCCTTCTCTGGCGTACAGCTCGGCTTGCACGTAGTGCGCCTTGCCGCTGTTCGGATGAGCGGCGAGGACCTGAGTAATCATTTGCTGTGCCTGATCCAGATGCCCGGCGGCGGCCGCTTCGTGGATCTGAGCCATGGTCGGTTCAGCAGATTGCGCAAAGCTCGGCGCGGCAAACGCCAAAGCGACGCCCATACCAAGTACCGCGCTAAGAATTAATTTCCGCATAGCAGGCCCCCAATAGGTCGAATTGACCCCAGAACAAGTTAGATATGGGCGTTCAGGCGAAGTTCAACGACCGGCAGCCCGTCTCGGGCAGTTCTTAGATAACGCCGCGGCGTTTCTGATCCAGCTCGATCGATTCGAACAGCGCCTGGAAATTCCCCTCACCAAAGCCTTCGTTGCCTTTGCGCTCGATGATTTCGAAGAAGATGGGGCCGATGGCGTTCTTGGTGAATATCTGTAACAGGATGCCGCTCTTGGCACTGCCGTCGATGAGAATGCCGCGCCGCTCGAGTTCGGCGACCGATTCGCTGTGGCCTCCAACGCGGCCATCGACGCCTTCATAGTAGGTTGCCGGAGTCTCTTGGAACTCCACGCCGCGGCTGCGCAAGGCGTCCACGGTGTTGTAAATATCGTCTGATCCCAGGGCGATATGCTGGATGCCCTCGCCTTTGTACTCGTTCAAGTACTCCTCGATCTGGCTCTTGTCGTCCTGGCTCTCATTGATGGGGATGCGGATCTTGCCGCAGGGCGAGGTGAGCGCGCGCGAGAACAAGCCGGTCTCTTTTCCCTCAATGCTGAAGTAGCGAATTTCCCTGAAATTAAACAGCTTCTCGTAAAAGCCGGCCCACACATTCATATTGCCGCGCTTGACGTTGTGCGTGAGGTGATCGATGCGAACGAGGCCCACCGGCACAGCAGGACGGGTGGCGCTCACGGGCACGAAGTCGACATCGTAGATGGTGCGCTCGCCGTACCGATCGACGAGATAAATGAGGCTGCCGCCGATGCCCACGATCGAAGGAATGTTGAGTCCCATGGGACCTGCGGTGACGGGCCCCGGTTTCGCACCCAGGTCGAGCGCGCGCGCATACGCCAATCGTGCATCGGCGACGCGAAATGCCATGGCGCAGGCGCAGGGCCCATGGGCGCGCGCGAACTGCTGGGCGAAACTGTCATGTTCCGCATTGATGATGAAATTGATATCGCCTTGATTGTGCAAGGTCACGTTTTTGGAGCGATGGCGCGCAACCGCCGGCAGCCCCATGCTTTCGAACAGGCGGCGTAGCAATTCCGGATCCGGTGCTGCGTACTCGACGAATTCGAATCCGTCGGTGCGCATCGGGTTGGTTATGCTGAGCTCGGCATTCACGGCGAGACGACGGCTTTGT
>DATHFW010000300.1:0-12974 GCA_035317945.1 Steroidobacteraceae bacterium
CAGACCGCTGCGCCCGCCAAGCCTTCGCCTCCGAAGATCGCTGCACCGCCTCCGAATGTCGCCGCGCCGCCTCCGAGGGTCGCCGCGCCGCCTCCGAGGATCGCTGCGAAGATGGCGCCCATGGCAGCCGAAAAGTCGGCACCCGTTCTGACGCAGTCGGTCTTGTCCCACTCAAAGGCCGCGACGAAGCTTCGTCAGTCAGCCATGAAGCCCTCAGCCAACAGACTCACATCGCTGCAGCACGTCGTTGTCGCAACCGCTCCCGCGCCTGCCGTGCGGGAGGTGAAAAAGCTCGACGAGCCCCTCGAGAGTTTGGAGTCCACGCAAACAATGCGCGCGTTGACGCCGACGGAGCTGGACGATATCGACGCATCGCGATGGTTCGTCATTGAACTGGCAGTCGCGGACCAGGCGTTTGATCCAGATTCCGTGCCGAACCTCGATATCTTGAGCGAGTACCGCCTGTATTCGGTGGCGGGGCTTGATCAAGGCCGCGTGGTGCATGCATTGCGGCTTGGCTTTTTCCGCGAAGAGATTGGGGCGGTCGCGGTCGCAAGCTACCTTGCTGCCTTTTGGGAGAAGCCGGCCATCAAGCGAATCAGCCTGGCTGAACGAGAGCGATTTGCCGATCAACGAGTGGAAGCACGCAAAGACGTGGGCGCCACCGGCAAACATGCGGTCATCGAGATCACGGACGAACTGGTGGCACGGCGCAAGCGGTCAGCCAAGTCTTCGGCATCGACCAAGCCGTCGAATCCGACCATCGGGCGCTAGCGCGCCTTTGATCTTCCGTCTGTCCGCGCTGTCCGCGGACAGTGTCCGCGGCCAATATCCGCCGCAGGCAAGAAAAAAATTCCTTTATAAATAGCGGCTTAACGGGCAGCAGAAGCCTGGCACGCCTCTTGCTTTGCTGTTAGCGGGGGGATCAACCCTACGGTGAACAGACAGCAATTCTTCAGGAGACCATCATGAATACTCGAATCTCTTCAAAACTCGCCGCGTTTGCGATCGCCTTGATGATGAACAGCTTCATCATTGGCGGCGTGGCTTACTTGTTCGACGCTCAAACTCAACAGCACTCGTCGCTGCTTTCGCTGGCGAAGCAGATTGCGACGTTTCAGTGGCTCATTTGAGCGCAACAAAGCGATGTCGTTCTCTGTCCTTGGGTTAGTATTCGCCATCGAGGTGGAACAAGGTAATGCACATGGTCACTCTTCGAATTCCCGGATGCGTGCTCGTGATGATCGTTCTGGCGCTGGCGTCTGCACACGCGAGCGCGCGTTCGGAATTCTCCATGGAGCAAGTGCTGCACTATCCCTTTGCCACGGAGCTCGCGGCGGCGGAACGCGGCGATGTGGTCGCCTGGGTGTGCAACCTCGATGGTGTGCGCAATGTTTGGGTGGCGCGCGGCCCCGCCTTTGCGCCGGTCAAAGTCACACAGTTCAACGAGGATGACGGGCAGGAGATAACCCAACTGACGTTCTCGCCGGACGGCACCCGGCTGGTCTTCGTGCTGGGCGGCGATCACGATGCCAACTGGCCTGCCGAAGGCGATCTCGCGCCCGACCCGAGCTCCTCGCCGACGCAGCCGGCGACGGCGATTTGGGCGCTGCCGCTGAATGGCGGGCAGCCAGTCAAGATTGATGAAGGCGATGCGCCCGTGATTTCCGCGCGCGGCCAGCTCGCGTATATCAAGGATGGTCACGTCTGGATCTCGTCGCTGGACGGCGCTAAGCCTGAACGCCTGTTTTTCGACCGGGGCAAGGACAGCGATCTGGTCTGGTCACCGGATGGAACCCGGCTCGCGTTTGTTTCCGACCGGCATGATCACTCCTTCATCGGAATCTTTACATCCAAGAACGCACCGCTGGTCTATCTCGCGCCATCCACCAACAAAGATTTGTCGCCTGTCTGGTCGCCGGATGGCGCACGAGTCGCGTTTGCGCGCCGCGCCGGCGACGGCGGCGCGCCGCGGCCTGTGCTCTCGCGAGTGCCGCATCCCTGGCAGATCTGGATTGCGTCTGCAGCTGATGGTGTGGGGCACGCCGTTTGGAAGAGCCCGAACACGCTCGCGGGTTCCTTTCCGGACGTTGCGGGGGAAGCCAATCTGCATTGGGCGGCGGGCGATCGCATCGTCTTCATGGCGTATTTGGACGACTGGCCGCATCTGTATTCCGTTCCCGCTTCAGGCGGCACGCCGGTGTTGTTGACGCCCGGCGCATACATGGTCGAGCATGTCGCCGCAAGCCGCGACCGCCGCTTCATGATTTACGATGCCAATACCGGCAGCACGGCGGGCGATGATGACCGCCGTCATCTTTTTCGCGTGTCGGTCGACCATCCGGGGTCGACGGCGTTGACCTCAGGCGAGACGCTGGAATGGATGCCGGTCAGCGCGGCCGCAGAGCGCGTTGCATTTGTCGCAGCCGGTCCGCAGCAGCCACCGACGGTTGCCATCGTAGGTCTTGACGGAGCACACCGTGCTTCATTGGTTGCCGCTACGCACTCAGAATTTCCGCAGGCGAAGCTCATCGCGCCCAAGCAGGTCACGTTCAAGGCAGCCGATGGAACGCTGGTTCACGGTCAATTGTTCGACACCGGCGGCGCCAAATCCGCTGAGCGAAAAGCCGGCGTCATATTCGTGCACGGCGGCCCGCCGCGGCAGATGCTGCTCGGCTGGCACTACATGGATTACTACAGCAATGGCTATGCGGTAAACCAATACCTGGCTGCGCACGGCTTTGTGGTGCTCTCGGTGAACTACCGGCTTGGTATCGGCTACGGCCGTGAGTTTCATCATCCCGAGCACGCAGGTTATGCCGGGGCCGCCGAATATCAAGACGTGGTGGCAGGCGCGCATTTCCTGCAAGCACTGCCGAGCGTGGACGGGAAGCGCATCGGCATTTGGGGCGGCTCGTATGGCGGATATCTCACCGCGCTTGCACTGGCGCGCAACTCGGACCTCTTCAAGGCCGGCGTTGATTTGCACGGGGTGCACGATTGGTCGCGTCTCATGGACGAAGTGACCGGCAAGCAGGGGACCCGCTATGAGAAGGGCGACCGGGAGAAAGCCATGGAGATCGCCTGGAATTCATCGCCCGATGCTGGACTTGACGGCTGGAAGTCGCCGGTCCTGCTAATCCAAGGCGATGACGATCGAAACGTGCCGTTTCAGCAGACGGTGGATCTCGCGCGCCGGCTCGAGGAGCGGAATCTTTCCTTTGAAGAACTGGTGCTTCCCAATGAGATTCACGGCTTTCTGCGCCATGCATCCTGGTTGCGCGCCGATGAAGCTACGGCGGAGTTCTTATCGCGCACTCTCGGCGTCAGCGCAAAATAGCGTTTATCGATTCGCGCGCTGTCGGTCGCGCTTACGCCGGTCCCCAAGAGGAAAAGTACGCGGCGAATTGCTTCGCGACGCGCTGCGACTGCCGGCCCCGCTATTGACGGAGCCTTCGGGATTCGCGGCTTCGTCATGGCTGAATCCCTGAAGCCGAACGATGCTGGGCAGAGCGGCATCTTGCTGATCCGACAACCTTGCCGCGTGCAATTCTCGCAGCGCGGTTTCTCTGCGGCGCTGTGCGGCGCCATGCCGGCGCCAACGGACATATTCCGCTCTCACGTATGCGGCAGACAACCCAATGCCGCCCACGGCGATCAGCAACAACACGATATCGAAACTCATTCCGACCACCCTTCAACGAATCACAAGGCACCCACCGCCCCAACTGAGGGTTACTCGATTGATTGCAAGGCGCTGATCTTAATATTGTTCGCTATTTTACCGTCGGTGATCTGTTTAGTAAAATTGCCCCAGCCGCCGCCCAATTCGTGAATCGCTACCAGCCGGGGCCGTAAATCGCAGGCCCGGCAGGTGAACTAGCGTCAGTTCTGCGCGCGCAATTTTGCTACCTGCGCGGCAGTCAGAGCCGAACCCTTGGCGCCGTATAGAGCGGTGACGTAGTTCGCCACGGCGGCGATTTCGGCGTCCGAGTAGGTGGCGCCAAACGCCGGCATATTGTTGGCATCGATGGGAAGATTGCGATGCCCGCCGCCGATGATGACCTGCGCCACATTGTTGGCCGACGGATCATTGACCGAACGCGTGCCGGTCAGCGTCGCGAAAGGAATCACCGGACTCACGCCGGTCCAACCATGACAGCCGGCGCACGCGCCCTCGTAAACCACCTTGCCATGCGCGTTGCTGTCGGCGGCGGCAAGGTGCGCAGCCGCGGCGGGCGTGGATCGGGGTTCCGGCAGGTCGGACGTGCTGACGCCCGGTACCGAGCGCAAATAGGTGACCATGGCCGTGATGTCACCGGGTTTCAAATGTCTCAAGCTCTCATCGACCGCTTCACCCATGGGTCCTGCAGCGGTGCCGCGTCCCTCGGCATGACCCATTGACAGGTAATGTGTGAGGTCCGCATCGCTCCACGCACCCACGCCGCTGCTGCGATCGGCCGTGATGTTGTATGCGCGCCAGCCGGCCTGGATGGCTCCGCCGAATTTTTGCCGGTTGTTCAACGCAAAGAAAAGATTCCGCGGCGTATGACATTCGCCGCAGTGACCCAGTGCCTCGACGAGGTACGCGCCGCGATTCCACTCGGCGCTGCGGTCGACATGGGGTTCAAAGCGCTTGTCGGAGTTGAAAAGAACCGACCACATGCTCATGAGGCCGCGTTGGTTGAATGGAAATGCCAAGGTGTTTTTTAGGCTAGGCGCATGCACGGGCTTGATCGAGAACAAATAGGCTTTGATGGCGAGCGCATCGGCGTCGGACATGTACGTATAACTGGCATACGGCATCGCGGGGTACAGCTTGGTATTGCCGCGACCGATGCCTTTGTGCACGGCGTTTAGGAAATCCGCATCGCTGTAGCTGCCGATCCCGGTTTCCGCATCCGGCGTAATGTTGGTCGAATAAATCGTTCCAAAAGGCAGAACGAAGGCGAGACCGCCGGCGAACGGAGTACCGTCTTTGGCCGTATGGCACACCATGCAATCGGCCGCACGCGTTAAATATTCTCCGCGCTCCACCAGGCTCGCCGCTTTGAGCTCCGCGGGGGCGCCGGTGGGATCCTGGTCGTGGTACGCACCCAGCGAAACCGTCTTGCCGCCCGCAAAGCCGGTGGGCTGCGGCCCCAAAACGATGTACGCGCTGATGATGACGCCCAAGCCGACAATCGCAGCCAGACTCCAGAGAATGGGATGCGCTTTCATACGGCACCTGTTTTCGGAAATGGAAGCATGTGGATGCGCTTGCCGGTGGCGGCGAAAATCGCGTTGGCGACGGCCGGCCCTACGGGTGCCACGCCGGGCTCGCCCACACCGGTGGGCGGTGCGGTCGAGGGCACGATGTACACCTCGACTTTAGGCATTTCGTTCATGCGCAGTACGCGGTAATTGTTGAAATTACCCTGCTCGACACGGCCGTTCTTCAGCGTGATGGCGCCATGCAGCACAGCGCCGAGTCCGAATCCGATGCCGCCTTCCATTTGTGCGGTAATGATGTCGGGATTGATGGGCGTTCCGCAGTCCACGGCGCACACCACGCGATCGACTTTGATATTCCCGTGGCTGTCGACCGTCACCTCGGCGACCTGGGCGACAAAGGTTTTGAACGCTTCGGCCACCGCAATGCCGCGCCCACGGCCTGCCGGCATCGGTCCGCTGTTCCATCCCGCTTTCTCTGCAGCGAGTTCCAGCACGGCTTTCATGCGCGGCTCGTGTTCCAAAAGCTTGCGTCTGAAAGTAAATCCATCCACGCCGGCGGCATGCGCCGCTTCATCGATGAATGCTTCGACGGCAAAGGTCGTGTGCGAGCTGCCCACCACGCGCCACCACAGCACCGGTACGCCGGTCTTGGTGGTCGACAGGTCCACCGCGATGTTGGGTATCGCGTAGGCAATATTCGCGGCGCCTTCCACCGAGGTTGCATCAATGCCGTCCTTGATGCCCGCGGCAAAAATCGTATCGGCCATGATCGACTGGCCGACGATGACGTGATGCCAGCCGGTGAGTTCGCCCTGTGCGGTCAGCCCCGCTTCCATCTTGTGAAAGTACATGGGGCGATACAGGCCGCCGTGAATATCATCCTCTCGCGTCCACTGCAATTTGATCGGCGTGCCGTCGGCGCCATACGCCTTGGCGATGGACACGGCTTCCACGATGTAATCCGAGATCGTGTTGGCGCGGCGGCCGAAGCTGCCGCCGGCATACAGGGTATGAATGCTGACTTGTTTCGGATCCAGGCCCGCCGCGTGCGCGGCATTCCCCTGATCGATGGTCTGGAATTGATCGCCCGCCCAGATCTCGCAGCTGTTCGCGTCGAGCTTGACCACCGCATCGAGCGGTTCCATCGGCGCGTGCGCCAGGTAGGGGAACTCGTAACTCGCGGACACTTTGCGAGCGGCATCGCCGATGGCTTTCTTAGCATCGCCTTCTTTGCGCGCGGAGAGGGCGGGTTGATCGGCGAGGCGCCGATATTCGTCCATCAATGCCGCGGAGCTGCGCTTCTCGGCCTTCGAATCATCCCACTCGATTTTCAGCGCATCGCGCCCCTGTTTGGCAGCCCAAAAGCTCTTCGCCACGACGGCAACACCGCCCGGCACCTGCACAACCTTGACCACGCCGGGCACGGCGCCGGCCGCGGTGCCGTCGTAGGATTTTACGGTCGCGCCGAACAGCGGCGGGCGCTTGAGCAGCGCAACCAGCATGCCCGGCAGCACGAAATCCAAAGTGAATTGCGCCGTACCATCGCTCTTTGCCGCCGCATCGACGCGCGGCGGACGGCCGCCGATCAGTTTGAAGTTTTTCGGGTCCTTGAGCACCACGGTGTCGGGTACCGGCAGCGTGAGGGCAGTTTTCACCAGCGAACCGTAGGCCGCCTGGCGTTTACTGGCGGCGTGGTACACCACCCCTTTGTCAGTGGTCAGATCTGCGACCGGAACATGCCAGTCTTTCGCAGCAGCCGAGAGCAGCACCGCTCGCGCCTTGGCGCCCGCATCGCGCAGCTGCGCCCAGGAGTTGGCCATGGCCGAGCTGCCGCCGGTCCCTTGAATCGTGCCGAAGACAAGATTGGCATAGCGCTTCGCATCGGCGGGCGCACTTTCGACGGTCACCTTCGACCAATCGGCATCGAGTTCTTCGGCAACGATCGTCGCGATGCCGGTGTACGACCCCTGGCCCATTTCCAAATGCTTGGCGATCACCGTCACGCTGTTGTCCGATCCGATGCGCAGAAATGCGTTGGGGGCGAAAGGAGCGCCGGGCGAAGGCACCGCAGCGATTGCGCGCCGGCCTGTCGCGGCCCATTCAAACCCAATGGTGAGCGCCGCCAGGGAAGCGGTGCCCGCGGTTTTGAGAAAATCGCGGCGCGTCGGCAGCGGCGAGCGAAGTGTTTTGTTGATCATGGTTTACGCCTTGATGGATTGCGCGGCCGAATGAATCGCGGCGCGGATGCGCTGGTACGTGGCGCAGCGGCAAATGTTACCGCTCATGGCGCCATCAATGTCCGCATCGGTCGGAGCGCTGTTCTTTTCAAGGAGGGCCGTCGCGGACATGACCTGGCCGGATTGACAGTAGCCGCATTGCGGGACCTGCAATTCCACCCAGGCTGCTTGCACCGCCTTCGCTTGCTTGCTCTTCAAGCCTTCGATGGTCGTGATCTCGCGGCCGGCCGCCGCCGACAGCGGCATGACGCAGGAGCGAACCGCTTGCCCGTCGAGATGAACCGTGCAGGCACCGCACATCGCCATGCCGCAGCCGAACTTGGTTCCGTGCAAACCGGCGACTTCGCGCAGGGCCCAGAGCAAGGGCATGGCGGGATCGGCATCCAAAGTGGCCGACTGGCCGTTGAGAACGAAGGTGGTGGGCATGGTGAACTCCGCGGGTGATGCTCCGATTCTACGTCCGGCCGGCCTCAATACAAGCCCGGCTCGCTAATACCGCGTCAATACCGAGTCTTGAAATCGACGGCGGTGTTGCCGCCGCAAATCAGCACGCCCACACGTTCCTGCGGTCCGGGTACGTATCGGCGAGAGGTCAATGCGGCGAGTGCGGCGGCGCCGCCGGGTTCCGCAACGACTCGCAGCGCCGTCCACAGCTGCCGCTGGGCGTCCAAGATGGCGTCGTCCGACACCAATATGGTTTTGTCGATATGCCGTTGAATCACGGGAAACACCAACTCCCCGACGCGGCGCGGCGCCAGGGACTCCGCCGCGATGCCGCCCGCCTCGGCATCGACCGGCCGGCCCGCCTCGAGCGCGCGCGTGAGCGTCGGCGCCTGCGTGGGCTCGACGGCGACGACCTTGATCCTGCCGTCGTACCAGGCGGCGACGCCGGCGATGAGGCCGCCGCCGCCAACCGCGACCAAGAGCGTGGTGATTTGTTGCGCCTGTTGCTCGAGCTCCAAGCCGACGGTGCCCTGGCCGAGTATGGTCTCGCGCTGATCGAAGGCATGGATCGGCAGGGCGCCCGACTGGGCGACCCACGCTTCGCTGGCCGCCAGCGCATCGGCGTAGCGCTCGCCGGTAATGACCAATTCCGCGCCGTAGTCGGTGATCTGCTTGATTTTCGCGGGCGAAGCGATGCTCGGTACGAATATCTTGGCAGGCACCTTGAGCTTCATCGCCGCGAATGCCACCGCGGCGCCGTGGTTTCCACCGGACGCCGCCACCACGCCGGCGCGCGGTATTTTTCTCGTCAGGAGGCTGGTGAAGGCGCCGCGCGCCTTGAACGAGCCGGCATGTTGCAGCGACTCCAGCTTCAGCACCAGGCTTGCGCCCGGAATGCCGAAATCGGACCCATCGACTTCGATGACGGGCGTGCGGCGTATGTGCGGCGCGATGGCCGCGTACGCTGCGCGAATTTCGCCTGCCGAGATCAGTGTTGCAGTCATAGGAGCCCAGCCGCGATTGACCAGCCCGTCACTCGAACACGATGCGCGGAAAATAGAATGACACCGTCCAGTTGGGCATGTCGACAATTTCGCTGATGCGAAGATCGCCGCAGACGCTGCACAGCAGGTAGGCATCGATGGCGGGCATCCCGTGCTGCCGGCAGAGCAGCTCGACCATGGAGCGAACGGCGGCACGGGCCGCTTGCATGAGATCCGGACCGATTCCGGTTGCGACCTCGTACCCCTTGGCGTCCAGATGCCGGGTGACTGGCCCAGGCGTCCTGAAGCGCGGAAAACTCAACGGTGTTTGCTTGAGCAGATCGAACTGAAGCGCCACCCGCATCGGACTTTCGATGGCCGTGCCGCACACCTCGCCGTCGCCTTGCGCCGCGTGGGTATCGCCGACGGAGAACAGCGCGCCTGCGACCTCGACGGGGAGAAACAATTCGGTGCCTTGACTCAAGTCCCGTACGTCCATGTTGCCGCCGACCCGGCGCGGCGGAACGATGCTGTGCAATCCCGGCTCCGCGAGCGCCACGCCGATCGTGCCGGTAAAGGGCTTCAGCGGCACCTTGCCCCAGGATCCAAACAGCGCGGGGCTCAATGTCTTCGCATCGTAGCGCCACACATGCAGTGCCGCGTCCGGAAAATCCTCGGCCAGCAGGCCAAAGCCGGGAATGTTTGCGGTCCAACCCCAACCCGACGGCGCGAACGCCAACAGCGTGACTTTTAAGATATCGCCGGGCTCGGCGCCATCGACATACACGGGACCCGTCACCGGGTTGATCTTGCCGAAATCCATGCGGCCCACGTCGGCCACCGTCGAGTTTTCCCGAAGTTGGCCGCCGGATGCGTCCGCCACGTCGAATTCCAGCGAGTCTCCGGGAGAAATGTGCGCCACCGGGGCAATGCTGTGATCCCAGCCAAGATGCCGGTGGTGAATCGTATGTCGATGTGCAGCGTGGGTCATTGGCGGCCTGGTTTTTAATATTCTACGGAATCTCGCGGCGCTTGCGCGAATCAAATAGACTGCACCTCAAAAAGGAGCTCGCGCGCTTGTCGATCGAAGAATTCGGATACAAGGATCAATTGCACCGAGCGCTCACGACCAAGGATCTGGTCATCTACGGGTTGATTTTCATGGTGCCGATCGCGCCCTATTCGGTGTTCGGCTTCGTCTACAACGACGCCAAGGGCATGGTGCCGCTGGCCTACCTGGTGGGCCTCGTCGGCATGTTTTTTACGGCCTTGAGCTACGCCGCCATGTCGCGCGCATTCCCGCTGGCCGGCTCGGTGTACACCTACGCGCAGCGCGGCCTGCACGAAATCGCCGGCTTCTTTTCCGGCTGGCTGATTCTTCTCGATTACATCCTGGTGCCGTCGCTGCTGTATCTGTTCAGCGCCGTGGCCCTGCGGCCGATCTTCCCCAACGTCCCCGCATGGGTCTGGCTGGCCGCGTTCGTCTCCTTCAACGCCGCCGTGAACTTCGTCGGCATCCAGTTCACGGCGCGCGTGAACCGCTACATGCTGATCATGGAACTGGCGGTACTCGCGCTGTTCGTGGTCTTGGGGCTGGCCGCGCTGTACGGCGGCGGGGGCGCAGGCAGATTGACCCTGAAACCAATCTACGACGCCCATGTCTTCTCATTGGCGACCGTGGCCGGCGCGACTTCGATCGCGGTGCTGTCTTTTTTAGGATTTGACGGCATCTCGACGCTCTCGGAAGAGAACCGGGCGGGCAAAGACGCCGTCGGCCGCGCCACGGTCTTGTCTTTGATATTGGTCGGAGCACTCTTCATGCTGCAGACCTGGATCGCCACCGACTTGAGCTTGGGATTGCACTTCTCGTCTCCGGAGACTGCGTTCTACGAAATCACGGAGCGCGCGGGCGGCGCGTGGCTGCGGCTGGTTACCATCATTGCCGTCGTCCTTGCGACGGCGATCGCGAATGCCATGGCGGCCCAGGCCGCGGTCGCGCGCATCCTCTTTGCCATGGCTCGCGACGGCAAGCTGCCGGCGATTCTGGCGAAGGTGCATCCGCGCTTCAAGACTCCCTATGTGAGTACGCTTGCGGTCGCAGCCGTCTCCTTGCTGGTCGGATTGTTGTTTGCCAATCGCGTTGATGACCTGACCCTCATCGTCAATTTCGGGGCGCTCACCGGATTCGTTCTTTTACACCTGTCCGTCATCAACCATTATTTGATCCGCCGGCGCAGCGGCGATTGGCTGCGGCATCTGATCTTTCCGGTGATCGGCATGCTCATCATCGTTTTTGTGCTGTACGAGATGGACCGCGCGGCAAAGGTTCTGGGGCTGGCGTGGATCGTGATCGGCATTTTTTACTATGCGGTGCTGACAGTCTGGATCAAGAAGCCGGTCGCCTTGAAGATTTGAAACACCGGGGAGCAGATTGACGAATACGCGCCCGACCATTTGGCAATTGGCCGTGCCTTCGATCATGTCCAATCTCATGTTTTCCATGGTCGCGATGGTCCAGACCAAGTTTGTCGGCGGACTGGGAGCGCCCTCGGTGGCGGCGGTGGGCGCCGGTCAGCGCGTGTTCTTCGCGCTGCAGGCCTTGTTGATGGCGATCGGCGTGGGCACCACCGCGCTGGTGGCGCGCTCCTGGGGTGCGGGCCAACAAGAAGAGGCCAGCCGCATTACCTCATCGTCGCTCATGCTGGGCGGCCTCGTAGGATTGATCCTGATGATCTTCGGCATGCTGTTTTCGCACCAGATCGCCGGGGTTTTCGGCTTGGATCAGCATGCGGCGCAACTGGCGTCGAGCAATGTTTTTTGGCTCGCGGCATTCATCATCGGATTTGCGATCGACATCATTCTGTCGAGCGCGCTGCGTGCTGCGGGCAACGCGTGGACTCCGCTGCTGTTCGGATTGGCGGTGAACTTGGTGAACCTGCCGCTGCTGTACGCCTTCATCCTCGGCAAGTGGGGTGCGCCGCGCATGGGCGCGGCCGGTGCGCCATTTGCCTCGGGGTTGTCCTTCGTGTTGTGCGGCGCGGTTTTGGTGTCCTTGTGGATGCGCCAGAAATTGACCATCAAGTTTTATCCCGGCGACATTTTCCAAAAGGCGCGCTACCGGCGCTTGCTGCACATCGGCTATCCCGTGGCGCTCGAGCAACTCGTCCTGCAGTCCGGGTTCTTTCTATTCATGTCGCTGATCGGCCATTACTATGGCACCGAGGCATTTGCCGCCTACAATGTCGGCGTCAACATGCTCAACGCGGCCATGGTGGTGGGGAGCGGATTCTCGATCGCCGGCGCGACGCTGGTCGGCCAGCATTTGGGCGCGGGTGATGTGGAGGGAGCTGCGCGCAGCGGCTGGCGCGCCTGCAGCATGGCGATCGCTGCAATGTCCCTGATTGGCTTCCTCATCGTCTTGAACGCCCCCGCGCTGGCCCGATTCTTTCTCGGGACCGATGAAATCGCGGTGCTTCGCACCACCGAATTTACGTACATCATGGGCGCCATGCTGCCGCTGTTGGGGGTGGATATGGCGATTGGCGGCTCCTTGCGCGGTGCCGGCGACACCCGCTTCCCGCTCATGACCTCGTTTCTCGGATTGATTGGCGTGCGCTGCGCATTGGCGGCGACCTTCGCCGTTTTTCACCTGCCGGTGGTCTGGGTTTACAGCTCGATCATCGGTGATTACATGCTCAAAGGATCGCTGCTGATCTGGCGCTTCAAATCGGGCCATTGGAAACACGCGCTCGCGAAGCGCCTGGTCGCCGCCTAAGGACAAGAACATGAGAAGCAGAGAAGTGCACTTGATCGAACGTCCGCAAGGATTGCCGGTGCCGGCACAGTTTCGGATCGTCGAAACCGACGTAGCGGATCCCGCCGAGGGACAAGTGCTGGTGCAGAACATTTATATGTCGGTTGATCCTGCGATGCGGCCGCGGCTCTCGGGGCCGACCGCGCTCAACGAGGCCATGATCGGCGGCACGATTGGGCGCGTGCTCAAGTCTCGCAACGCCGCATTCCAAGAAGGCGATCACGTCGAGTCGATGAACGGCTTCAGAGAATACTTCGTCTCTGACGGCAAAGGTCTTTCCAA